>NZ_JBEXHQ010000025.1:104619-109980 GCF_040607915.1 Micromonospora sp. NPDC005215
GTCGTCGTGCCCGCGTCGGCGGTCGTCGTGCCCGCGTCGGTGGTCGTCGTGCCGGACCCGGTCGACGTGCCCGCGTCGGTGGTCGTCGTGCCCGCGTCGGCGGTCGCCGTGCCGGTCGCGCCGTCGTCGGTCGCGCTCCTGCTCACCCCACCGCCGGCGGTCTTGCCGTCGACGCTCGGCAACCGCAGCTCGGCCATCTGCCGCTTGAGCTCGTCGGACTCCTGCCGGGACTTCCAGGTCTCCTGCCGCAGGTCTGCGAGTTGCTGCTGGGCCTGGGCGATCTCCAGCATCACGTGGGCGAGCTGCTGTCGGCCCGCCGCCGACTCCTGCTGGGTGGCCGCCAGGTGCTGCTGGGTGGTGGCCAGGTGCTGTTGGGTGGTGGCCGCGTACTCCTCGAACTGTCGACGGGAGGCCGCGACATGCTCGTCGGCCTCGCGGCGCTTGTCGCCGGCCTCGGTCTCGGCCCGGCTCAGCAGCTCGGCGGCCTCTGCCTCGGACCGCTGGCGGAGAGCCGCCGCGTCCTGTTCGGCCGCCTGACGAATCCCGGCCGCGCCCTGCTCGATCTCGTTCTTACGCGTGGAGTACTCGGTCTCCAGTTCGTTCTTGCGGCTCGTGTACCCGGTTTCCAACTCGTCGCGGCGGGTGGTGAAACCCGTTTCCAACTCCTGCTGACGGCTGGCGAACCCGGTCTCCAGCTCCTGCTGGCGGGACTTGTGCTGCTTGTCCAGCTCGTCGCGCTGCTTGGCGAACTCCTGCTCGGCAGTGGACCGACGCTGCGCCAACTCCCGGTCGGCCGCCTCCCGACGCGAGTTGACCTCCTGCTCCACGCCGGCCCGCCACGCGCCCAGCTCCTGCTGGGTCTGCGCCCGGGTGTGCTGCACGTACGCCTCGGTCTCGGTGCGCATCCGCTGCACGTACGCCTCGGTGTCGGCGCGGCTGCGCTTGGCCGCCTCGGCGGCCTGCGTGGTCAGCCGCTCCGCCTCCTGCTGCGCCTTGGCGCGGGTGGCCCGCCCGGCCATCGACGCATCGTCGATGATCTGCTTTGCCTCCTGCTGCGCCTTGGCGTGGCTGGCCCGGCCGGCCTCGGTCGCGGTGTCGGTGAGCCGCTTGGCCTCCTGGAGGGCCTTGGCATGCACCTCCTTGGCGGCCTCGCGCAGGTCGCTGGCCTCCTGCCGGGCGTTGGCCAACGTCTCGCGGGCCGTCTCGCGTAGCTTGGTCGACTCCTGTTGGGCCCGGGCGTGGATCTCCTTGGCGCTGTCCCGCAGCTGGGTGGCCTCCTGCTGGGCCTTCGCCAGCGCGTCCTGCGCCGCCTTGCGCAACTGCGCCGACTCGTCCTTGGCGGACCGCAGAGTGGCCTCGGCCTCGGCCCGCCGGGCGGCGCTGTGCCGCTCCTCCTCCGAGCGTCGCGCGGCGAGGGCGATCTCGAAGTCCTTCAGTGCCCGCGCGGCCTGCTCGCGGGCCTCCTCGATGATGTGCTCGGCCGCGGCACGGCGGGCCTCGATCTCCACGTTCGCATCGGACACGACCTTCTCGGCCAACTCCTGGGCCTGCGTCACGATCGAGTCGACGAGTGGGCCGAGGTGGCGGAGCGAGGCCGGGTCGACCACGTTCATCTTCTTGCGCACCTGCGTCAGGTCACGCTGGAGCACCTCGACCTGGCCGGCGAGCTTGTGGATCTGTGTATACGCCTGTTCCCGTTCGGAGGCGAGGGTCGCGATCTCGTGCTCAGCACGCGCGACATACCGATCAACCTGTTTCTTCTCGTACCCCCGCAGAGCGGACTCGAAGCTGGGCTCCGTCGTCACGTCCCCGCCGAGAGCGAACAGTTCCTCGCCGTGCGACATGCCCCCATCCTCACACGCAACAGGGCCTGCTGGGGCGATACGGACGCGCCTTGTGCGAGCTACTTCACTCCGTTGCGAGCGCGGGGATACCACCGGTTGGGAAACGCATACGGCGCGAGGTTGCACCGGTTACCCGGTGTCACCTCGCGCCGTCGATGCCCCGACCTGACGCCTCGTGTCAGCCGGCGGTCTCCGCCGACACCCGCTCCTGACCGCCATCGGTCTTCTTGGCCTCCGGCTTGGCCGCCGGAGCGGCCGCTGGCATCCCCGGCACGATGCCGGCGAGCCCGGAGAGCATCTGGCCCAGCTGCGAGGTGACCGCGTCCTTCTGCCGGGTGAGGTCGTCGACCTCGCGGCGGGCGGCCTGCGTGGTCAACTCCGCCTCGGTGCGGGCCTCGGAGAGCAGGCGCTGCGACTCGGCCTTGGCGTCGTTGAGCGTCTTCTCGGAGTGCGCCTTGGCCTTGTCCAGCGTCTCGGCGGCGTTGCGCTCCGACTCGACCCGGCGAGCCTCGGCGCGCTGCTCGATCTCCTTCGCCCGCTCCTGCGCGGCCCGAGCACGCTGCTCGGCCTCGCTTACCATCTTCTGGGTCTGCGCGACCTGGGAGGCGTGCCGCTCGGACTCCTCGCGCTCGGCCTTCTCCCGCCGCTCGGCCAGCTGGAGCTCCAGAGCCTGAAGGTCCTTGTCGCGCTTGTCCCGCGCGTCGGTGAGCAGCTTGGTCGCCTCGGCGCGCTTCTCCTCGGCCTCGCGGGCGGCCTTCGACCGGTGCTGGGTGATCTCCCGCTCGGCGGTGGCACGGAGGGTGGCCACCTCCCGCTCGACTGTCGACTTCAGCTCGGCCACCTCGTGCGCGGTGACGGTACGCAGCTGCTTGGTCTCACGGTCGGCGTCCGCGCGCAGCGTGTCAGCCTCACGGCGGGCCTGCACCCGGACCTCGGCGGCCTCGCGCTCGGCGGCCGTACGCAGGTTGCCCGCCTCGCGCTCGGCGCTGGCCTTCATGGCCGCGGCCTCGGCACGCGCCTTGTCGGTGATCTCGCGGGCCTCGAGGCGGGCGGCGGAGAGGATGCCCTCCGACTCGCGCTTGGCCTCGTTGCGGTGGTCGTTGGCCTGCTCCTCGGCGAGCCGGAGGATCTGCTCGACGCGGGTGCCGAGCCCGGAGAGGGTGGGCCGGCTGTTCTCTTCGAGCTGCTTGTTCGTGTCGGTGAGCTTCTGCTCCAGCGCACTCATGCGCTGTTCGGCTTGGCGGAGCCGACGCTGGGCGTCGTTCATCCGCTGCTCGGCCTCGGCACGGGCCTGCTCGGACTGGGTCAGCGCGGCGGTCATCCGGCCGAGGAAGTCATCGACCTGGTGAGTGTTGTAACCGCGTAGGCCGACGGTGAAGTCTGGCTGCGAGTTCGCGTTATCGAAGAACGCGAGAGGGGAGGACTGCTGCTGGGGCATTGGGACATACTGGCAGACGCCCCAGGGTGCTTCGCAAGAGCGGTGCGCAGCTTTCGTGGCCTCTTTACATGGTCAACTCCCACCATCGGCGGGGCGGGACCAATCGGCGATCTTGGCAGGTCCCGGGCGGGTCGGGCGCCACGCAGCGTGACGTGGAAAAGGGCCCCGGGGCTACCCCGAGGCCCTTTGTTCGATCCGGGTGGGTTTCTCGCTAATGGGAGCGGAAGAACAATGTGCGATCACCGCATTGGCCATCGAGCGTTCATCCGTCCGTCCGGCGGCCGGACGCGGTCTCCCCGGGTCGGCGGTGCCGGTCGATGCCTCCCCGGGCCGGCGGTCCCGGTCAGTGCCCCCGGAAGCGGTTGATCGCGTCCTCGTGCCGGGCCCGCAGCTCCCCGTCGCGTACGCCCAGACCGTCAGTGGGTGCGAGGCAACGCACTCCGACCTTGCCCTGGTGGGCGTTGCGGTGCACCTCGTACGCGGCCTGACCGGTCTGCTCCAACGAGTAGGTGCGGGACACCGTCGGGTGCACCTTGCCGAGCGCGACCAGGCGGTTGGCCTGCCACGCCTCGTGGTAGTTGGCGAAGTGGCTGCCGACGATCCGCTTGAGGTGCATCCAGAGGTAGCGGTTGTCGTACTGGTGCTGGAAGCCGCTCGTGGAGGCGCAGGTGACGATGGTCCCACCGCGCCGGGCCACGTAGACGCTGGCGCCGAACGTCTCCCGACCCGGGTGCTCGAAGACGATGTCCGGGTCCTCGCCGGCGGTCAGCTCGCGAATCCGCTCGCCGAAGCGTTTCCACTCGTCCGGGTCCTGGGTCTCCTCGTCCTTCCAGAAGCGGAAACCTTCCGCCGCCCGGTCGATGACCAGTTCCGCGCCCATCCGGCGGCACAGCTCCGCCTTCTCCGGCGACGAGACGACGCAGACCGGGATCGCGCCGCCGTTGAGCGCCATCTGGGTGGCGTACCCGCCGAGGCCGCCGGAGGCGCCCCAGATCAGCACCACGTCGCCCTGCTTCATGTTGGCCCCGTGGTGCGAGACGAGCTGCCGGTACGCGGTGGAGTTGACCAGCCCGGGGCTGGCCGCCTCCTCCCAGCTCAGGTGCCGTGGCTTGGGCATCAGCTGGTTGGCCTTGACCACCGCCAGCTCGGCGAGCCCACCGAAGTTGGTCTCGAAGCCCCAGATCCGCTGCTGCGGGTCCAGCATGGTGTCGTCGTGCCCGGCGGCGTCCTCCAGCTCGACGGAGAGGCAGTGCGCGACCACCTCGTCGCCGGGTGCCCACCGGGTCACCCCGGGACCGGTGCGCAGCACCACGCCCGCCGCGTCCGAGCCGACCACGTGGTACGGCAGGTCGTGCCGGCGGGTCAGTTCGGAGACCCGGCCGTAGCGCTGGAGGAACCTGAACGTGGGCAGCGGCTCGAAGATGCTGGTCCACACCGTGTTGTAGTTGATCGCGCTGGCCATCACCGCGACCAACGCCTCGCCCGGCGCCAGCTCCGGCGTCGGCACCTCCTGGACGTGCAACGCCTTGCGCGGGTCCTTGTCCCGGGTGGCCATGCCGTCGAACATCCGGGCCTCCTCGGCGCGGACCACCACGCCTCGGTAACTCTCCGGTACGGGCAGCCCGGCGACGCCGGCGAGTTCGCGGTCCGGATCGCTTGATTCCTCCGCCGCCATGATTGCTTCGAGGATGTCCTGCACGGTGACCTCCGGTTCGTCCGCACCCGCACGGGCCCGGGTGCTGCCATCGTCGGCGCCGGTGGGGCACGACCGCCATGTCGGCATTCGATACATCCGACCCCGTCGCGCTCCGGTGGGGCCGGACGTTACTGAACGGTAGCTAGGCCGGGAAGTCCTCTGTGAAAAACTGCATCCGCCGATGCGTGAAGGTGTCCGGCCACCCCGCCAACCGCGCACTGACGTGCGCGGCCGACGGCTTCGGAGGGCGCTCGGGGCGCCGGGGGGCGCGCGGGGCGCGGGACGTGGGTCGTCAGTCTGCCACTCCAGTGCCAGCAGGCACCAAGCCACAGGCACTCAATCAACCCGATCCCCACCCTCCTCGTCGATGTCCACCCCGAGAC
>NZ_JBEXHQ010000026.1:0-108802 GCF_040607915.1 Micromonospora sp. NPDC005215
CAGCCAGCCCGGGGCCCAGCCAGCCCGGGGCCCAGCCAGCCCGGGGCCCAGCCAGCCCGGGGCCCAGCCAGCCCGGGGCCCAGCCAGCCCGGGGCCCAGCCAGCCCGGGGCTCAGCCGCCGGAGTCGTCCATTTCGGCGCCCTCGGGGACGGCGTCGTCGTCCCGGCTGGCCAGCCAACCATCCGGCAGGAAGACCTTGCCCGGCGAGTTGGTGCGCCCACGGGGCTGACCCAGGGCGGTCAGCGGGAACGGCTCGGTCGGGTCGAGCTTGCCGAGCAGGTCGTCGAGTTGAGCCAGGCTTTCGATCATCGCCAGCGAGCGGCGCAGTTCGCCGCCGACCGGGAAGCCCTTGAGGTACCAGGCGACGTGCTTGCGGAAATCGGCGCAGCCGTCCCGTTCGCCCCGGGCCGGGTTGCGGGCGGCGGCCACGAACTGGTCGACAAGCAGCTCGGCGTGCCGACGCATGGTCAACGCCACCTCGCCGAGGGTGGGCAGTCGCCGCTCCGACCGGCCGTTGAAGGCGGCTTCCAGGTCGGCGAAGAGCCATGGGCGACCCAGGCAGCCACGCCCGACGACCACGCCGTCGACCCCGGTGTGCGCGACCATCCGCAGCGCGTCGTCGGCCTCCCAGATGTCACCGTTGCCGAGCACCGGCACGTCGAGGGCCTGCTTCAGGGTGGCGATCGCGTCCCAGTCGGCGGTGCCCGAGTAGCGCTGCGCAGCCGTCCGCCCGTGCAGGGCCACCGCGGCCACGCCGGCCTCCTGGGCGGCGAGCCCGGCTTCGACGTACGTCAGGTGGTCATCGTCGATGCCCTTGCGCATCTTGACCGTGACCGGCACCCCGGCCGGCGCCGCGGCGTCCACCGCGGCCCGCACCAGCCGGGCGAAGAGCCGGCGCCGCCACGGCAGCGCCGCGCCGCCACCACGCCGGGTGACCTTGGGTACGGGGCAACCGAAGTTGAGGTCGATGTGGTCGGCCAGGTCGCGTTCCACGATGATCCGGACGGCGGCGGCGGTGATCTCCGGATCGGTGCCGTAGAGCTGGAGGCTGCGCGGCTTCTCGTCGTCGCCGAACGCGATCATGTGCAGTGTCTTCGGGTTCCGCTCGACCAGCGCCCGGGTGGTGATCATCTCGCAGACGTAGATGCCGCCGCCCTGCTCCCGGCAGAGCCGGCGGAAGCCGACGTTGGTGATCCCGGCCATCGGCGCGAGCACCACCGGCGGCCACACCTGGTGCGGCCCGAGAGTCAACGGGCGCAGCGCGGGCATGGTCGAGGCAGGCACCGGACAAGTGTACGGGGCCCCGACCGGCGCTCGTCGCGTCGGGCGAGGCCCCGTGCGCAGCGTCTCAGCAGCCGGGGAGGCGCTCGATCAGGTAGCGCTCGACCTGGTCCAGGGAGACCCGCTCCTGGGCCATGGTGTCCCGGTTGCGTACCGTCACGGCGTTGTCGTCAAGCGTGTCGAAGTCGACGGTCACGCAGAACGGGGTGCCGATCTCGTCCTGCCGGCGGTAGCGGCGGCCGATCGCCTGCGAGTCGTCGAACTCCACCACCCAGCGCTTGCGCAGCAGCGTGGCGAGGTCCTTCGCCTTGGGCGACAACGCCTCGTTGCGCGACAACGGCAGCACCGCCACCTTGACCGGCGCCAACCGAGGGTCGAACCGCATCACCGTGCGCTTGTCCACGCCACCCTTGGTGTTCGGCGCCTCGTCCTCGTCGTACGCCTCCAGCAGGAAGGCGAGCACCGCGCGGGTCAGACCGGCGGCGGGCTCGATGACGTACGGCATCCAGCGCTCACTCTTGGTCTGGTCGAAGTACGACAGGTCGACGCCGGAGTGCTTGCTGTGCGTGGAGAGGTCGAAGTCGGTGCGGTTGGCCACACCCTCCAGCTCGGCGAACTCGGTGCCGCCGAACTGGAAGCGGTACTCGATGTCCACCGTCCGCTTCGAGTAGTGCGAGAGCTTCTCGGCGGGGTGCTCGAAGAGGCGCAGGTTGTCCGCCGAAAGGCCGAGGTCGATGTACCAGTTCCAGCGCTCCTGGAGCCAGTACTCGTGCCACTGCTCGTCGGTGCCCGGCTCGACGAAGAACTCCATCTCCATCTGCTCGAACTCGCGGGTCCGGAAGATGAAGTTGCCCGGGGTGATCTCGTTGCGGAACGACTTGCCGGTCTGGGCGATGCCGAACGGCGGCTTCTTCCGGGCGACCGTCTCCACGTTCTTGTAGTTGACGAAGATGCCCTGCGCGGTCTCCGGGCGCAGGTAGTGCAGCCCCTCGTCGCTCTCCACCGGGCCCAGGTAGGTCTTCATCAGGCCGTTGAACATCTTCGGCTCGGTGAAGGTGCCCTTGTTGCCGCAGTTGGGGCAGTTCAGCTCGGCGAGTGAGGTCAGCGGCTTGCCGTGCTTCTCGGCGTACGCCTCCTCCAGGTGGTCCGCCCGGAACCGCTTGTGGCAGAACTGGCACTCGGTGAGCGGGTCGACGAACTCGGCGATGTGGCCGGACGCCTCCCACACCTTGCGGGACAGGATCACGGCGGAGTCGAGGCCGACCACGTCGTCACGCTGCTGGACCATGGTCTTCCACCACTGCCGGCGGACGTTCTCCTTGAGCTCCACACCGAGCGGGCCGTAGTCCCACGCCGATCGGGTGCCTCCGTAGATTTCACTGGAGGGGAAGACGAAGCCTCGACGCTTGGCGAGGCTGACGACGGCGTCGATACGGTCGGCTGGCATGTTTCCTCCTACGCCGGCTGGCGGTCGGCGGGGGCGAGATGTGGATGGATCGGTCGGTTCGGGACAACGGTACGACCACCGTCGCCCTGAGCCCAGCAGAATACCGGGGGCGGGTCAGCTGACCCCGCAGACCTCCACGCCGCCGGTCTGCCCGTCCCGGCCCAGACTGACCTGCTGCTGTTCCCGGTCGCCGCCGTCGAGGGTCACGTCGACCGGCACTGTCAGGTTGACGCTGTCCACCTCACCCACCCGAAAGGTTGCCACCTGGGGCTCGGCGGCGGCACGCCGTTCGAACTCGGGCCGGGACTCGCGCCGCTGCGCGTCGTCGCAGAGCTGCTCGTACGCCCGCCCGTAGTTCCGCTCGACAAGCGCCTGGTAGTAGTCGCCGGTCACGGTGCGGGCCTGTTCCCGGATCGCCTGCACGCCGGTGACGGCCAGGCCGATGACGGCACTGCCGCCCCCGCCACAGCAGAGCACCACGGCGAGCGCGCCGATGCCGAGGCCGATCCAGAGCCGAGTCCGGCGACCCTCGGTGGGCGGCGCGGCGAACGGCGGAGCCACCCCGGGACCGGGTGGCGGGGCGGGTGCGGTCATAGGAGCAGCGTAGTGTCCGGCGGCTCAGCGGTAAGGACCCGCAGCCCGATCACTCTCGGCGACGACCACTGCTCCGCCGGGGGCCGCGGTGGCCAGCGCCTCGTACGCGGAGGGTTCGTCGACCGACTCGGCGAGCAGCGGCACGGCGCTGACCTTGACCTCGAAGGCGCCCAGTGCCCGCCGGTAGGTGCCGACCGACTCCCATTCGGTGACCAGCGACCAGCACCGGGGGTCGTCGAGCGCCCGGACCAGTTGACCGCGCAGGTAGCCGGGGCAGGCGGCCAGTGCGGTGAGGGCGGCGTGCGCCCGTTCGGTGAAGTCGTCGGCGACATCGACGTCGACCACGAACCGGTTGGTCACCAGCAACGGGTGTCCCTCCTCGTAGAGTCTGTGGAATGCAGCGTACGCAGCGCCCTCTGTTGGCCCGGTTGGCCGGGGCCAACCCGACGTCGGTGTTCCTGCTCACCCTGGTGGTGGTGCTTGTGGCGTTCTTCACGCCGGGGGTGATCGGCGGGCTGCTGACGCTCGCGCTCGCCGCCGTCCTGATCGCCCTGTTGGCGACGACCTGGGCGGTTCAGGCGCCGCAGACCCGGCTGATTCGACTGGTGATGCTCACCCTGCTGGTGACGGTGGGCCTCGCCAAGCTGCTCTGACATGCAATCATGCGTTTTTGACAATCATTATCGTTGCCACGGACAGTTGAAAACATGAGTAACCGCACCACGTCCCGTGTCCTGGCCGCCGCGACCGCCCTGCTCGCCCTGGGTGCCGCGGCCGGCTGCTCCACCAGCGCCGGCGGCGCCGACCCCCAACGGGTCGACGTGGTGGCCGCGTTCTATCCCCTGCAGTTCCTGGCCGAACGCATTGGCGGCGACGCGGTCCGGGTGACCAACCTTGCCAAGCCCGGCGCCGAACCGCACGACCTGGAACTCAACCCGAGCCAGGTCGGCCAGGTCAGCGAGGCCGAGCTGATCGTCTACCTCAAGGGGTTCCAGCCGGCCGTGGACGACGCCGTCGCGCAGAACGGCGGCGACCGGGCGTTCGACGTGACGAGCGTGCAGCCACTGTTGGACGCGACCGCCGGCGGGCACAACCACGAGGGCGAGGAGGAGCACGCCGAGGAGGGCGCCGCCAAGGACCCGCACGTCTGGCTCGACCCGACCCGGTTGGCCGGCATCGGTGACCAGCTCGCCCAGCGGCTCGGCAAGGCCGACGCGAAGCACGCCGCCGACTACAACGCCCGGGCGGCGGCGCTGCGCGCCGACCTGACGGCCCTGGACGGCGAGTTCAAGAACGGTCTGGCGACCTGCCAGCGGCGGGAGATCGTGACCAGCCACGCCGCGTTCGGCTACCTCGCCGACCGGTACCAGCTCGACCAGGTCGGCATCACCGGGCTGAGCCCCGACGTCGAGCCCTCGCCGCAGCGCCTCGCGCACGCGATCGAGGAGGCGAAGGAACACCACGCCACCACGATCTTCTTCGAGACCCTGGTCAGCCCGAAGGTCGCCGAGACCATCGCCGGTCAGGTCGGCGCGAAGACCGCCGTGCTCGACCCGATCGAAGGGCTCGCCGCCGGCAGCGACGGGGACTACCTTTCGGTCATGCGCACCAACCTGCGGACCCTGCAGACGGCCCTGAGCTGCTCGTGACCACACCTGTCATCTCCGTCGAGCACGGGGTGGTCGGCTACGACGGCCGCCCCGTGCTCCGGGACATCTCACTCACCGTCACCGCCGGTGAGGTGGTCGCCGTGCTCGGGGCCAACGGCTCCGGCAAGTCCACCCTGATCCGCGCCGTGCTCGGGCTGGTGCCGATCAGCGCCGGCTCGGTCACCCTCTTCGACCGGCCGTTGCGCCGGTTCCGGCAGTGGGCGCGCATCGGGTACGTCCCGCAGCGCCTGGGCGCCGGCGGTGGCGTACCGGCCACCGTCCGCGAGGTGGTGGCCTCCGGCCGGCTGGCCCGTCGAGGGGTGCTGCGTCCGCCGGGTCGGGCCGACCGGGCCGCCGTCGACGCCGCGCTGCTCGCCGTCGGGCTCGCCGACCGGGCCGGCGACCCGGTCTCCACCCTCTCCGGCGGCCAGCAGCAGCGCACCCTGATCGCCCGCGCCCTGGCCGGCCAGCCGGAGCTGCTGGTCCTCGACGAGCCCACCGCCGGGGTGGACGCGGCCAGCCAGGAGGCGTTCGCCGACGCGCTGCGCGACTTCGTCGCCGACGGCGGGACGGTGCTGCTGGTCGCCCACGAACTGGGCCCACTGCGACCGGTGATCAGCCGGGCGGTCGTCGTCCACGAGGGTCGCATCGCCCACGACGGCGCGGTGCCGGACCCGGCCGGGCACCACGCGGAGCCCGACCACGACCACGTGCACCCGCACTGCTACGACGAGCCCGCCGGGCTGTGGAGCAACTGACACATGGAACTCTTCCAGTACCCCTACATGCAGCGTGCCCTGATCGGCGCGCTGGTGATCGGCCTGGCCGCGCCGGCGCTCGGCATCTACCTGGTGCAGCGCCGGCTGGCGTTGATCGGCGACGGTGTCGGGCACGTCGCGCTGACCGGCGTCGGGGCCGGGCTGCTGCTCAACCGCTCGCCGGTGCTGGTCGCGGTGATCGCCGCCACCATCGGCGCGATCGCCATCGAGATCGTGCGCGCCCGTGGGCGTACCTCCGGTGACCTGGCTCTGGCTCTGCTCTTCTACGGCGGCATCGCGGGCGGCGTGCTGCTGGTCGGCCTCTCCAACGCGACAAGCGCGAACCTCAACGCCTACCTGTTCGGGTCGCTGACCACCATCTCGCCCAACGACCTGATCACCATCGCGGTGCTCGGCGCGGCGATCCTGGTCACGATGATCGCGTTGCGCCCGGCGCTCTTCGCGGTCAGCCACGACGAGGAGTACGCCCGGGTGTCCGGCCTGCCGGTACGCACGCTGAACCTGCTGATCGCGGTCTCCACCGCCGTCACCGTGACCATCGCGATGCGGGCCGTCGGAGTGCTGCTGATCAGCGCGCTGATGGTGGTGCCGGTCGCCACCGCCCAGCAGGTCACCCGGGGTTTCCGCAGCACCATGACGGCCGCGATGGCACTCGGGCTCTTCGCCGCCGGCTCCGGTGTCTGGGTGGCGGCCACGGCGAACACCGCGCCGGGCGCCTCGGTGGTGCTGGTGGCGATCGCGTCGTTCCTGGTGGTCGCCGTCGCCGGTGGGGTCTGGCGGGCCCTGCGCCGGCGGTCGACGCCGGCCGCCGCGCCGGCGGCGGAACCGCACGAGGTCGTGCTGGGCCGATCCTGAACGGGGAGATGACGGTGGTGTTGGTTACCGTTGCAGGATGACCAGCGCGACGGGCTATGAGGGGTTCGACGGGGCCAGCGAGTTGCTCCGCGCCCTGTCGGCGCCCATCCGGTTGGCCATTGTCAGCGAACTGGCCAGCGGTGAGCGGTGCGTGCACGAGCTGGTGGACAAACTCGGTGCCGCGCAACCACTGGTCTCCCAGCATCTGCGGGTGCTGCGCGGCGCGGGTGTGGTGCGGGGTTCCCGCCGAGGTCGGGAGATCGCCTACAGCCTGGTCGACGAGCACGTCGCGCACATCGTGGCGGACGCGGTCAGCCACGCCGGGGAGGGATCATGAGCGAGAACGGCGCCGCGGTGCGCAACACCCGGCAGCGTTCGGCGGTGAGCGCGCTGCTGGCCGAGATGGAAGGCTTCCACAGCGCCCAGGACCTGCACGCGATGCTGCGGCAGCGCGGCGAGCGGGTCGGCCTGACCACCGTCTACCGCACCCTGCAAGGGCTGGCCGACGCGGGCGAGATCGACGTGATGCGACCACCGGGCGGCGAGCACCTCTACCGCCGGTGCAGCGAGGGGCACCATCACCACCTGGTCTGCCGGGTCTGCGGAAGCACCGTGGAGGTGGCCGGGCCCGCGGTGGAGAGCTGGGCCGACCGGGTCGCCGCGCAGCACGGCTATGCCGACGTCAGCCACACCCTGGAAATCTTCGGCACCTGCCCCGCCTGCGCCCACTGACCGCCGCTCCTCACGGCAGGCCGTGGCCCTGAGGTTGCCGCCTCACCCCGACCGGAAGGGCGCGTCGAGAGTTCCGGCGGCTAAATTCGACCGTGTCGGGACCGCTCGGTTCGTGACACGCTGTCCGGCGTGAAAATCTATGCCGATCGGTTTCCGACCGCCGCCCGTCAGTTGCTCACCGACCTGCTCGTCGTCGCCTGGGTGTACGTGGCGATCCGCGGCGCGCTGTGGCTGCACGACCTCGTGCAGAAGCTCGCCGTACCGGGGCAGAAGTTGGAGGGTGCCGGCAGCGGCCTCGCCGACAACCTCGCCGACGCCGGCGGAAAGGTTCGCCGGGTGCCGCTGGTCGGCGACGAGCTGACCGCGCCCTTCCAGCGGGCCGCGGACGCTGCCCGGGGGCTCGCCGACGCCGGCCGCGACCAGCAGCACCTCGTCGACCAACTCGCCCTCGCCCTCACCATCGCGGTGCTCATCTTCCCGCTCGGCCTGGTGCTGTTCGGTTGGCTACCGCTGCGGCTGCGCTGGATGCGCCGGGCCGGGTCGGCCGCGAAGCTGGCCGCCGGGCCGGCCGGCCGGGACCTGCTCGCCCTGCGCGCGTTGGCCACCCAGCCGCTGGGCCGGCTGACCCGGATCGGTCCGGACGTGGCCGAGGCGTGGCGGCGCGGCGACGACGCGACAGTCGACGCGCTGGCCGCGCTGGAGCTGCGCCACCTCGGCCTGCGCGGCCGGGACCGCTGACGCCCCTCGACCACTCGACCACGGGTGCCGGCAACCACCGCTCGTGCCGTGATCAAGTGATGAGAAGTAGGTCCTCGTGCCTCCTCTGACCTACTTTCCATCTCCTGATCAACGCAACGGCGGTCCGACCACCGCGCCACGTCGGTCCGCGCGGCCGGGACCGTTAAGGTCTTCGGGTGTTCTACTTCCTGGTCGTCATCGCCGTCCTGCTGCTCGGCTACGCCGCCGTCCTGGTCTCCTTCGTCCGCCGGGGCAAGAAGATCCCACCCACGGCGTACCTGGGTCTGGCGGTGCTCAACGGCCTGATCCTGGCGGCCGTGCTGGCCTTCGCGGTCGCCCGCTGACCTGCGCCATCACCGCCGCGGCCGGCCCGGCCAGGAGTAGCCGGGCGGCGCGGTCACGGCGAGTAGCACCGAGCGGCGCGGCCTCGGCACATGACGCGGGCGGCCTGGTCACGGCACATGACGCCGGGCGGCACGGCCACGGTTAGGCATGACGCCGGGCGGACTGGTCACGGCCCGGCATGACGCCGGGCGGCCTGGCCACGGCCCGGCATGACGCCGGGCGGACTGGTCACGGCCAGGCATGACGCCGGGCGGCCTGGTCACGGCTTTGGCGGGATGCGGCGGCGGACGTCCTCGGCGGTGGACGGGCCGGGCGACCAGCCGGCCACCCAGGGCAGCTCGTCGGATGGGGTGATCACGCCCTCCTCCAGGCCCACGTAACGGCCGGCGAGGATCCGCTTCGCGGCGGCGGTGTCGACCGAGTCGGTGTTGTCCCAGAGGGCCGAGAACAGGGCATCCACCCGCACCCGCGCCTGCCGGCAGAACAGGTCGGCCAGCTCGACATTTTCCGGGCGGCTGTCCCGCTCGGACTGCGCCCGGACGCAGACCGCGGACATCGCGAACAACTCGGCGCCGATGTCCACCACGCGCCCGAGGAACGCCTGCTTACGCTCCATCTTTCCCTGCCACCGGGACATCGCGTAGAACGTCGACCGGGCCAGCTTGCGCGACGACCGCTCCACCTGCCGCAGGTGCGCGGCGAGCGGCCCGAACTCGGCGTACGCCGATGGGCTCTGCCCCCGGCCCACGGCCAACGTGGGCAGCCACCTGGCGTAGAAGGCACCGGCTCGGGCGCCGGCGCGCGCCTTGCGGCCCAGCCCCGCGTCCGGGTCGATGATGTCGCCGGCCACCGACAGGTGGGCGTCGACCGCCTCCCGCGCGATCAGCAGGTGCATGATCTCGGTGGAACCCTCGAAGATCCGGTTGATCCGCAGGTCGCGCAGCATCTGTTCGACGGCGGCCGGACGTTCGCCGCGGGCGGCCAGCGAGTCGGCCGTCTCGTAGCCGCGCCCGCCCCGGATCTGCACCAGTTCGTCGGCGATCTTCCAGGCCATCTCGCTGGCGTACAGCTTGACCAGCGCGGCCTCGATCCGGATGTCGTTGCGGTCGTCGTCGGCGAGCAGGCAACACAGGTCGAGCATGGTCTCCATGCCGTACGTGGTGGCGGCGATGAAGGAGAGCTTCTGCGCGACCGCCTCGTGCTCACCCACCGGCCGGCCCCACTGGACCCGGTCGGCGGCCCAGCCCCGGGCCACGTTCAGCGCCCACTTGCCGGCGCCCACGCACATCGCCGGGAGTGACAGGCGGCCGGTGTTCAGCGTGGTCAGGGCGATCTTCAGCCCCTTGCCCTCGCCGCCGATGACGTTCTCGGCGGGCACGAACACGTCGTGGAACCGGGTGAGGCTGTTTTCCAGGCCACGCAGGCCGATGAACTCGTTGCGCCGCTCGACGGTGATGCCGGCGCTGTCGCCGTCCACCACGAACGCGGTGATCCCACCCCGCCGCCCCTCGGTGGCCGGCACCCGGGCCATCACCACCAGCAGGGTGGCCACGATGCCGTTGGTGGCCCAGAGCTTCACCCCGTTGAGCCGGTAGCCGGTGCCGTCCTCGGTCGGCTCGGCGACGGTGGCCAGCCGGGCCGGGTCGGAGCCGACGTCCGGTTCGGTGAGCAGGAACGCGGACACCTCGCCGGCGGCGAGCCGGGGCAGGAAGCGCTGTTTCTGCTCGGCGGTGCCGAACATCTTCAGTGGCTGTGGCACCCCGATCGACTGGTGCGCGGAGAGCAGCGCGCCGATGGCCGGGCTGACCGAGCCGACCAGCATCAGCGCCCGGCAGTAGTGCAGGTTGCTCAGCCCGAGCCCGCCGTACTTCCGGTCGATCTTCATGCCGAACGCGCCGAGGTCGGCCAGGCCGTGGAACACCGAGTCCGGAATGGACGCGTCGCGTTCGATGGCCGCCCCGTCCACCTCGGAGGTGAGGAAGGCGCGGAACCGGCAGAGGAACTCCTCGGCGCGGGCCACGTCGTCCGGATCGGACTGGGGCCAGGGGTCGATCAGGTCGAGCCGGAAGCGGCCGAGGAACAACTCCTTGCCGAAGCTGGGCCGGTCCCAGGAGGACTCGCGAGCGGCCTCGGCGACCCGCCGGGCCTCCTTCTCGGAGACCTGCCCGGCCTCGGCCCGCAGCGGTGCGGCGGCCCCGGCGGTCTGCGCTGTGGTTTCGGAATCCGGGCCGTCCGGTGCTGGTCGGTCGTCCTTTGTCGTGGTCACGGCTGCCCCCTCGAACCTCGGTGCGGCTGCTCGACGTGTGCGACTACCGTCACGTTACCCCCGGGTGTTACCCAGGGGTAGCACTCGTGGAGGTCTGCCTCGGTCAGCGGTCGGCGACCTCGTCCGGGTCGTCGTCCTCGTCGTCGATGTCGTCCTCACCCCAGTTGCGGCGGGCGAACGGCAGGGCCGCCCAGAATGTGACGAACCAGAGCCCGGTCAGCGCGCTGAGCACGAAGGCGATCGGCCGGTCCAGCACGAAGTCGGTGATCAGCAGCACCGCGCTGACCATCGCGATCAGCATGAAGGCGAGACCACCGGTGGCCATCCGGTGTGCGTAGCGCACCAGCTCCGGCTTGCGCCCCTGCCGGAACAACGCCCGGTGGAACGCCACCGGTGAAATGATCATCGCGGTGGCGGCGGCCGCCGCGAGCAGCGCGACGATGTAGACGTCGCGTTGGAACTCGCTGGTTTGGGTGAACCCGTTGCTGAACGGCAGGGTGAGCAGGAAGGCGAAGAGGATCTGCACGCCCGTCTGTGCGACCCGCAACTCCTGCAACAGGTCGGCGAAATTACGCTGCCAACGCTGCTTCTCGGTCTCCTTGGACACGCGCTACCTCCGGTGCGACGCTACTGCCGGCGGTCCCGGCCGCCGGCAGCAACGCCAATGCCCCACCCGGCTGAGCGCGAAACGGCTTCACGACATTCGCTGTTCATCACCGGTTCACACGTCGCCGGCCACGCGAACCGCTGCCGGACGACCGGCAACGCCTGTCGGCTGCGGAGTCGCGGCGACCGCTCGCCCCGCGACGGCCTCAGGACCCGCGTCGGATCCGACCGGCGTACCGGGCCTCCAGCTCCGTGTTGTGCGCGTCGCCGTCGGGGATGTTCGCCGACAGGTAGACCGGCGGCCGCTCTCCCGCCGCCAGCAGCCGGGCCACCACCTCCACCGTCACCTGCTGGGCCAGCAGCGCCGCGGTGATCGAGGAGACCGCGCCGACCGCGCCGCCGCCGGGCAGCGGCAGCGTCGCGTCACCGTACGGCGCGCCGTTGTCGAGCACGACGTCGGCGAGGTCGGCCAGCTTGCGCCCGGACGGGTGGCGGGAGGTCATCCGGCCCGAGTGCTGCGCGGAGGTGATCGCCACCAGGGCGTGGCCGCGTTCCTTGACCAGCGTGGCGAACTCCACCATCGCGCCGTTGACCCCGGAGTTCGAGGCCAGCACGAAGACGTCGGTGGGCCGCACCGGCGCCAACTCGTAGAGCCGGTGCGCGACCGCCGGGTCCCGCTCCAGCAGCGGGCCGAGCCGCTCGGCCGGTTCGCCGCCGAGCAGCACCAGGTCACGCAGCGCGATCCGGTTGGTCGGCACCAGACCCCCCGCCCGGCCGGCGATCTCCATGGCGAGAGCCTCGGAGTGCCCGGTGCCGAACGCGTGCACCACCCCGTCGGCGCGGACGGCGTCGGCGATCAGGTCGGCGGCCCGTCCCACCGCCTCCCGCTGGCTGGCGGCCACCCGGCCGATCGTCTCGGTCACCACGGCCAGATATGCCTCGGCACTCACCGTCATGCGTCCTCCGTCGTCCGGTTCCGGTCCAGCCAGCGCGTCGCGAAGTCGACCGCCGCCCGCTGGCGCATCAACCTGCCGGTCCCGGTGCCGACCGGTCCGGTGCGAACCGCCCCGGTGGCCTCCAGGTCCGTACCCAGCGCGGTGAAGTC
This sequence comes from Micromonospora sp. NPDC005215, assembly GCF_040607915.1. Classification (NCBI taxonomy): domain Bacteria; kingdom Bacillati; phylum Actinomycetota; class Actinomycetes; order Micromonosporales; family Micromonosporaceae; genus Micromonospora; species Micromonospora sp. NPDC005215. The sequence continues at coordinate 12,398 of NZ_JBEXHQ010000026.1, forward strand.
GTCCGCGTCGAGCCGTACGTCCTGCCACCACACCCACTCCCGACCACCGTCGCCGGTCCGCACCGCGGCGCCGACCCGCTCGCGGGGCGAACCCGGGCAGCGGTACTCGGCCAGGTGCAGCGAGGTACTCACGGAGTGGTCCACGCCGAGCAGCAGGACGTCGGCGTCCAGGTCGTAGAGCCGGGCCAACGGGGAGCCCGCACCGAGCATGTCGGCCAGGGTGTGCCCGGCCACCACCTGCTCGGCGGCCGGGCCGAGCGCGGCGAACGACACGTGCGGATGCGAGCTGCGCAGGGCGCCGGGCCAGCCGCGAACCGTCTCGGCGACCGCGCCCATGTGCCGGCTCGGGGTCACCGCCGGGTCGAAGCCCGGCATCTCTGCGCGGATCAGCGGCCACCAGTCCACCGGCACCGGCGGATTGCGCCACTGCGCGGGGTCGCTGTTGTCGGGCGTGTGGGTGGGCACCACGATGGTGCCGTCCGGGCCGAGAGCGTCGCGCAACGCGAGCACCACCGCGTGCGACCCGCCGGAGACGAATCCCAGGGTACGCAGCGAGGCGTGCACCAGCAGCGTCCCGCCGGGGCGTACGCCCAGCAGGCGCAGCTGCGCGGCGAGCGAGCGTCGAGTGCCCGGCCCGCTGGTGTTCGTCGTCACGGTGCCCCTTCCTGACCGACCCGCACGGCTCAGGTCGTCCCGCCGGCCCGAGCCAGGATCGCCTCGGCGAGCGGGCCCGGCGCCGTGTCCGGAATCCAGTGACTCACACCGGGCAACCGCACGAAGTGGTACGCCCCCGTGACGTTCGCCGCGCACGCCTCGGCGGCGGTCCGGCCGATGGCGACGTCCCGGTCACTCCAGACGTAGGTGGTGGGCACCGCGACCGGGCCGACGCCGGCCAGGTCGGCGCGGGACATCGCCCGGTACCAGTTCAGCGCGGCGGTGAGCACCCCCGGCTCGCGCATCGGGGCCGCGTAGCGGTCCACCCGGGGCCCGTCGCCCACCCCGCCGAGCAGCCTGCGCAGCGCTGTCGCGTGCCACGCCAGCAGCACCTTCTCCGCCGTACCGGGCTTACGGAACACTGTGATGTACGACGAGCGGGCCTTCTGCTGGCCGTCGTTGGTCAGGGCGTACGCCATGGCTGCCGGATGCGGCACGGACACCGCGGTCAGCGTGCGGACCCGGTCGGGGTGCCCGGCGGCGACCGCCCAGGCCACTATCGCGCCCCAGTCGTGGCCGACCAGGTGGACGGCGTCCAGCCCCAGGGCGTCGAGGACCGCCACCACGTCGGCGACCAGTTCGGGGATCCGGTAGTCGGCCACCGCCGTCGGCCGGGCGCCGGGCGAGTACCCGCGCTGGTCCAGCGCGTACGTGCGCAGCCCGGCCGCGTGCAGCGCGGGCACCACGTCGTCCCATTCGCCGCTGTGCTGCGGGAAGCCGTGCAGCAGCAGGACGGGTACGCCGTCCGACGGACCGCCGGCGGTTACCTCGAACGTGAGACCTCGCGCGTCGACCCGCATGATCGTCAGCCTACCCAGTCGGCGTACGGCTGGCTGAACGCCAAGTCGGGCAGACGCCCTGCTGGGCTGGCACCCCTGGTCGGTGTTAGCGTCGACGAGACAACTTCACATCCGACAGGGGAGCGCACAGCGCTGAGAGTGCGGGCACGCCCGCAGACCCTCGAACCTGATCTGGGTAATGCCAGCGCAGGGAGTTCGGTCGACCTCCAGCCGCGCCGCCGTCCGGTGCCACCGGACGCGCGGCGTGCGTCTTCTCCTGGTTCGCACGCAGAACTGGGAGCAACACATGAAATCCACAGCCGACACCAGCCGTTGGCGGACGGTCGACATCGTGGTCGCCTCGGTGATCGCTGTCGCCTTCGGCGTCATCTTCTGGGCCTGGGGCCTGGTCTGGAGCGCCACCGAGGGTGCGTTCGCGTTCTTCCCGCCGGCGCAGACGCTGCTCTACGGCGTGTGGCTGATGCCGGCCGTGATCGGCGGTCTGGTCATCCGCAAGCCCGGCGCCGCGCTCTACTGCGAGACGGTGGCCGCGGTCCTGTCCGCACTGCTGGGCAGCCAGTGGGCCGGCACGGTGATCCCGCAGGGCATCGTGCAGGGCATCGGCGCCGAGCTGGCGTTCGCCGCCTTCCGGTACCGGTCGTACCGGCTGCCGACCGCGATGCTGGCCGGCGCGTTGACCGGTCTCAGCGCCGCGTTGTTCGACTTCTTCGTGTGGAACGTCGACTACGCGCTAGGCGACTACCGCATCCCGTACGCGCTGATCACCATCGTCAGCGCCACAGTGATCGCCGGCGTCGGCGGTTGGCTGCTGACGAAGGCCCTGGCCAACACCGGCGTCCTGGACCGCTTCCCGGTAGGCCGAAACCGAGCCCTGATCTGACCCCCACCCGATGACGTTGATCAAGAGGTTCGCGTCAACGGAGGGCGATGCTCTGACGCGAACCTCTTGATCAACGGACTGGGGACGGGCGCGGCCGGGAGGGGGTGGGTGTGGGCGGGGTACTGCTGCGGGGGTTCGGGTGGCGGCATGCCGGGCGGCGCGCCTGGGCTGTGCGCGGGGTTGACCTGCGGGTTGAGGCTGGGGAGCGGGTGCTGCTGCTGGGGCCGTCCGGGGCCGGCAAGAGCACGTTGCTCAGCGCGCTGGCGGGGCTGCTGCCGGAGGATTCCGGCGAACAGGAGGGCACCGTCGAGATCGACGGGCTCGACCCGCGCAAGGGGCGGGAACGGGTCGGCATCGTCTTCCAGGACCCGGAAACCCAACTGGTGATGGCGCGCTGCGGCGACGACGTCGCGTTCGGGCTGGAGAACCGCGGCGTACCGGCCGACGAGATCTGGCCCCGGGTGGACGAGGCGCTGCACCGCGTCGGCTTCCCGTACCCCCGGGACCGCCCCACCGCCGCGCTCTCCGGCGGCGAGCAGCAACGCCTCGCCCTGGCCGGCGCGCTGGCGTTGCGTCCCGAGCTGCTGCTGCTCGACGAGCCGACCGCCAACCTCGATCCGGCCGGGGCCGACCTCGTCCGCCAGGCGGTGGCCGGCGCGCTGCACGCCGACACCACGCTGATCCTGGTCGAGCACCGGGTCGCCGAGGCGCTGCCGCTTGTCGACCGGGTGATCGTCCTGGAACCGGGCGGCGGGGTCCGCGCGGACGGCACACCCGAGGCGGTCTTCGCCGCACACGGCGCGGCGCTGGCCGCCGAGGGGGTCTGGGTGCCCGGTCACCCCAGCACGCCCCGACCCGCCACCGCCGCGCCCGGGGAGCTGTTGCTCACCGCCGACCGGCTCGGCCTGCCACCCCGGCTGGGCCGCACCGACCTGGCGGTACGCGCCGGCGAGGCACTCGCCGTTCGCGGACCCAACGGCGCCGGCAAGTCCACCCTGGCGTTGCTGCTCGGCGGGTTGCTCCGGCCGGGCGGCGGACGCGTCACCGCCTCCGTCGAGCTGGCCGGCACCGACCACCGCACTCCACCGCACCGCTGGCGGGCACCCGCACTGGCCCGGCGGATCGGGTCGGTCTTCCAGGATCCGGAGCACCAGTTCGTCACCAGCACCGTCTTCGACGAGCTGGCGCTCGGCCCACGCCGGACCGGTCAGCCCGAGGCGGCCGTCAAGGAGACCGTGACCGGGCTGCTCGAACGGCTGCGACTGGTCCACCTCGCCGCCGCCAACCCGTACACCCTCTCCGGTGGTGAGGCGCGGCGGCTGAGCGTGGCGACCGCCCTGGCCACCGCGCCCCGCCTGCTGATCTGCGACGAACCCACCTTCGGTCAGGACCGGCGGACCTGGCGGGAGCTTGTGGATCTCTTCGCCGACCTACGCGACGCCGGACACGGCGTGGTCGCGGTCACCCACGACGCGGACTTCGTGGCCGCGCTCGCCGACCGAACCGTCACCCTGCGACGGGCCGCGGACGACGCCCGATGATCAACATTGAGCCAGTCGCCGCGCCCGGTGCGCCGTTGGCCCGCCGCAACCCGGTGGCGAAGGTCGCCGCCGCGCTGGTCTTCTCGTTCACCCTGCTCGCCACCCTGGACCCACTGGCCCCGGCGATCGCCATCGCGCTCGAACTCGCCGTGCTGCCGCTGTTCGGCATCGGCTACCGGGTGCTGGCCCGGCGGGCCTGGCCGCTGCTCCTCAGTGCCGCCGGCATCCTGGTCACCCTGGTGCTCTTCGCCGCCGACCGGTCCGGCCGGGTCCTGCTGGACGCGGGACCGGTCCTGGTGAGCACCGGCGTGCTGCTCACCGCGCTCGGGCTGGTGCTGCGCGTCTTCGCGGTGGCCCTGCCCGGTGTGATCGTCTTCGCGACCACCGACCCCACCGACCTGGCCGACGCGTTGATCCAGAACGCGAAGGCGCCGGCCCGGTTCGCCATCGGAGCGCTGGCCGCGTTTCGTCTGGTGCCGCTGCTCGGACAGGAGTGGCAGATGATCAGCATGGCCCGACGCGCACGCGGCGTCGACGCGGGACGCAACCCGGTCGCGAAGCTGCGACTGTTCGCCTCCACCGCGTTCGCGCTGCTGGTCGGGGCGATCCGCCGGGGCACCCGCCTCGCCGTCGCGATGGACGCCCGGGGCTTCGACGCCGGCACGCCCCGGACCGTGGCCCGCCACCAACGCTTCACCCGCGCCGACGCGCTCCTCATCGCCGGGGCCGCCGTGCTGGCTGGCGCCGCCCTCACGACAAGCGTCCTGGTCGGCACCTTCCGCCCCCTGATCAGCTGAGCCCACCCCCGGTTGTCCGCGCGCCGCCCGCTGCCCGCTGCCCGCTGCCCGCGGGCAAGATCCGCACAACATCAGGGATGTAGTGGCCTCGTTGGCGAAGGAGGCCACTACATCCCTGATGTTGCTGTCACCCTCCAGCGCCCACGGACGGCGGGGCCGGGGAGGATCGGTCAGCTGCGGCGGAAGGCGTAGCGGCGGGTCTGGCCGGCCTGTTGGCTGCGGCCGTTGCCCGAGCGGTTGCCGCCACCCTGCGGCGGACCCGCCGTCGGTGCCGTCGGTCGACCGGCCGCCTTGGGCAGATCTTCCACCGCGGGCGCGTCGACCGCCGCCGGCACGTCGACCGGCAGCGCCAACGCATCCGAGACAGCCGCCACCGGCAGCCCCGGCTCGACCAGCAGCCCTGGCTCGACCAGCAGCGCCGGCAACCCCGGCTCGACCAGCAGCGCCGGCACCGCCGGCTCGACCGGTTCGACGGCGAGGTCGGGGCGGGTGGGTAGGAGCGGGCCGTGCTCGGCCGCCGGGTTAATGCCGAGTGGCGTCGCCCTGGGGGTACGGGTCTTCTTCGGATTGCGCCTGGCAGGCATCCGGGCCTCCTTCGGTGCCGACCGGCTCGGCCGGTCCCGCGTTCCGGCGGTCGGTCGGATCGGCTGGTGACCGCCGCGCGCGACGGTCGAACGGGAGAGAGACTGCTCACCGGGGTCGGGCCGGGCCAGCGCCGCCGAACTGCGGGTGGGATGCGGGACGCCCAGGAGCGCACGGACCGCGTCGCGGGGCGGCGGGCCGGCTCGGAGAAGGGGCGTCAGTAGCGCATACCCGCACACTATCGGCTGGTCGTTCCTCGGCGCAGCCGATTTTCCTGGCACCATCGGCGGCATGCTTATCGCGTTCTCGGTAACCCCGCTCGGTGTCGGTGAGTCTGTCGGTGACCTGGTCGCCGAGGCGGTACGCGTGGTCCGCGACTCGGGCCTGCCCAATCGCACCGATGCCATGTTCACCACGATCGAGGGTGAGTGGGACGAGGTGATGGCGGTCGTCAAGCGGGCGGTCGACGTGGTGGCCGCGCAGGCGCCCCGGGTGAGCGTGGTGCTCAAGGCCGACATCCGCCCGGGGGTGACGGACGCGCTCACCGCGAAGGTGGCGCATGTGGAGGATCGCCTGGCCCAGCAGAGCTGAGCAGCATTGGCCGGTAACCGGCTGTCGAGACGACACGCCCACGTTTCGCCGCACCGCGATACGGTCCTAGCACGGAAGTCCGACGGCGAGAGGTGGCGGCACGAATGGCTGAGCAGGCGACGGCGCAGATCGGTGTGACCGGGTTGGCGGTGATGGGCCGGAACGTGGCCCGCAACCTGGCCCGCAACGGCTTCACGGTGGCGGTGCACAACCGGACGCCTGCGCGTACCCGGAGCCTGATCGCCGAGCACGGCGACGAGGGCACGTTCGTGCCCGGCGAGACGATGGCTGATTTCGTGGCGTCGCTGGAACGGCCCCGCGCGGTGATCGTGATGGTCAAGGCGGGCGCGCCCACCGATGCGGTGATCGACGAGTTGGTGCCGCTGCTGGAGGAGGGCGACATCATCGTCGACTGCGGCAACGCCCACTTCGCCGACACCCGCCGTCGGGAGGAGGCGCTGCGCGCGCAGGGGCTGCACTTCAGCGGCACCGGCGTCTCCGGTGGCGAGGAGGGCGCGCTGCTCGGGCCGAGCATCATGCCCGGCGGCTCCGCCGAGTCGTACGCCAGGCTCGGCCCGATGTTCGAGAAGATCGCCGCCCAGGTGGACGGCGTGTCGTGCTGCACCCATGTCGGGCCGGACGGCGCCGGGCACTTCGTCAAGATGGTGCACAACGGCATCGAGTACGCCGACATGCAGCTCATCGCCGAGGCGTACGACCTGCTTCGAGCCGGTCTGGGCGCGAAGCCGGCGGAGATCGCGGAGATCTTCCGCGACTGGAACGGCGGCGAGTTGGAGTCGTTCCTCATCGAGATCACCGCCGATGTGCTCGCGCACACCGACGCGGCGACGGGCCGCCCGTTCGTCGACATCGTGCAGGACCGGGCCGAGCAGAAGGGCACCGGTCGATGGACCGTGCAGAGCGCCCTGGACCTGGGCATTCCGATCACCGGGATCGCCGAGGCGACCTTCGCCCGCTCGCTCTCCGGGCACGTCGACCAGCGGGAGGCGGCACGGCGGGCGTTCCCGGACGCGGGTGAGCAGTGGCAGGTCGCCGACCGGGACGCGTTCGTCGAGGACGTCCGCCGGGCGCTGCTCGCTTCCAAGATCGTGGCGTACGCGCAGGGCTTCGACCACATCCGCGCCGGCAGCCAGGAGTTCAACTGGGACATCGACCTCGGCGGCACGGCCACGATCTGGCGGGGCGGCTGCATCATCCGGGCCCGCTTCCTCGACCGGATCCGCGAGGCGTACGACGAGAAGCCGGACCTGCCGACGCTGCTTGTGGCACCGTACTTCGCCGAGGCGGTCGCCGCTGGTGTGCCGAGCTGGCGGCGGGTGGTGGCCGACGCGACCCGGGCCGGTGTGCCGACCCCGGCGTTCTCCTCGTCGTTGGCGTATTTTGACGCGCTGCGCGCCGAGCGCCTGCCCGCCGCGTTGATCCAGGGCCTGCGGGACAATTTCGGCGCGCACACCTACCAGCGGGTGGACCGCGAGGGCTCGTTCCACACCACCTGGGCCGCGGACCGTACCGAGTCCCCCGCCTGACGTCGACGCCGGTCACCTGGCCCCGCCGCTGGTGGGGTCAGGTGACGGTGGCGTGCATCTCCCAGACGAGGATCTCGGCCGGCTCGTCGGCGGTGACCCGCCGGCCGCCGGTCATGGTGAGCCGGGCCGCGTCGCCGGTGCCGAGCGGGCCGCTGCCCTCCAGGGTCACCGTGCCGTTGGGCACGTACAGGTGCACGAAGGGCGCGTCGGGGATGGTGACGGCGTCGCCGGGGGTGAGGCGGGCGGCGTGCAGGGTCGCGTACCGGTTACGGATCCGGATCGCGGACGCACCGTCGTAGCGGTCCATTCCGGAGGCGATCGGCACCAGGCCGCCGCGGAGGAGTTCGTCCTCGATCTCCAGCTGCTCGTAGCCGGGGTCGACGCCCTGTTCGTCGGGGAGCACCCACATCTGCACGAAGTGGACCGGGTCGGTGTGTGGTTCCTGGTTGTTGAGTCGCCAGGCGTCGTTCTTCTCCGAGTGCAGGATGCCGGTGCCGGCGCTCATCCGCTGGGCCAGGCCCGGGTAGATCACCCCGGAGTGGCCGGTGGAGTCCTGGTGCACCAGGGAGCCGCGCAGCACCCAGGTGATGATCTCCATGTCCTCGTGCGGGTGGGTTTCGAAGCCGGCCCCCGGGCGCACCACGTCGTCGTTGTTGACAAGCAGCAGGCCGTGGTGGGTGTTGGCCGGGTCGTAGTGCCGGGAGAACGAGAACGAGTGCTTGGAGTCCAGCCAGGAGATCCGGGTGGCGAAGCGGTCGTCGGCGCGGCGCACGTCGACCGACGGCGCGGGAGCGGTCACCAGGCACGCTGCGCGGTGTCGGGGGTCGTGGGTGCCCAGGTGAGGGCCGGCTCACCGGTGGCCAGCTCGGCGATCTCACCGGTCCGCAACTGCGGTGTGTGACCGAACTCGGCGCAGTGCTGCTCGGCGATCTCGGCACAGATGTCGGCCACCTGCGCACAGATCGGCTCACCCAGATCCGCGGCGTTCAACGCCATGATCATTTTGTACCGGAGATCCCGCACAGCCACCCCCACCGCCGTCGTCCCGCCACCTTCGGACCCTACCCGGCCCGATCCCCCGTCACCCCGGAACAGCGCCACACCCCACGCCCGCCTCAGGCCACGCCACCCCGACAGGCGCCGCAACACCCCAAAGGCGCCGCAACACCCAAAGGCGCCGCAACACCGAAAGGCGCCGCCCGCTCGAATGCGGGCGGCGCCTGAGGTCGGGGGGTCAGAAGAACCGGCGCCGCCTGGCCTTCTGGGGACGCATGAGGTCCGCGCCCCTGGTGAGCAACCGGGTCATCCCGGAGGGACCACGCCGGGCCTCCAGGGTGTGGCTGAGCCGGCGGGCACCGGCAGCTGCCACGGGCACCGCGACCGCCATCACCGCCCACTGGGCAATGCGCTTCTGGATCATGTGGGTTCACCTCCGTCAGTGGTTTCTGACAACGGTGATACCCAGAGTGACGGGAGAGTAAGCGCGTCGGCTCAGATCACCGGGGCGACCGGGTTGGGCAGCGCCCCGCCGAAGCGTCGGTCCCGCTGCGCGTACAACTCGCACGCATACCAGAGGTGGCGGCGGTCGAAGTCGGGCCAGAGCGTGTCCAGGAAGACCAACTCGGCGTACGCGGCCTGCCAGAGCATGAAGTTGGAGATCCGTTCCTCCCCCGAGGGACGCAGGAACAGGTCCACCTCCGGGATCTCCGGGTGGTAGAGGTACTTGGCCACGGTCTTCTCGTTGACCTTGGCCGGATCCAGTCGGCCGGCCGCCACGTCGCGGGCGATCGCGGCAGCCGCGTCGCCGATCTCGGCCTGCCCGCCGTAGTTGACGCAGAACTGCAGGGTCAACGTCGAGTTGTCCCGGGACATCTCCTCGGCGGTCTGCAACTCGGAGATGACGCTCTTCCACAACCGGCCGGACCGACCCGACCAGACCACCCGGACGCCGAGGTCGACCAACTGGTCACGGCGACGACGGATCACGTCCCGGTTGAACCCCATCAGGAACCGGACCTCGTCGGGCGAGCGTCGCCAGTTCTCGGTGGAGAACGCGTACGCCGACAGGTACGGGATACCCATCTCGATCGCGCCCTCGATGGTGTCGAAGAGGCTGTGCTCTCCCGCCTCGTGCCCCTTGGTGCGGGCCAGTCCGCGATCCTTGGCCCAGCGACCGTTGCCGTCCATGACCACCGCCACGTGCTTCGGCACCGCCTCGGTGGGCAGCGCCGGCGGCCGGGCGCCGGACGGGTGAGGTGTCGGCGGCGTCGGCTCGCGCCGGCCAGCCTTCTTCGATCGGATCACTCGGTCACTCCCTGTTCGCGCCGTCCGCCCCGGCCTCGACGTCGCCACGTGGCCGGAGCACCACGACCCCGGTGCCATCCGGCGGCGAGGTCGTGCCGGCCGCCGAGGGACCCCGGTCGACCAGCGGCAGCGAGCGTAGCGCGCGCTCCAGGTGCCATTGCAGGTGAGCCGCGACCAGCCCACTGCACTCCCGGCGTACGCCGGATTCGGTGGCGTCGGCGAGCACCCAGTCGCCGGTGGTCAGCGCGGACATCAGGTCGATGGTGGCCGGCGCGGGGTGGGCCGCGCCAGGCGGTCGACAATCCGGACAGACCGCGCCGCCGGCCGGCACGGAGAAGGCCCGGTGCCGCCCGGGGGTGCCGCAGACCGCACAGGCGATCAACGCCGGCGCCCAGCCGGCGAGGGTCATCCCCCGCAGCAGGTACGCGTCGAGCACCAGGGTGGTGGCATGCTCGCCCCGGGACAGCGCCTTCAGCGCACCCACGGTGAGCTGGAACAGTCGCAGCGACGGCTCCCGCTCGACCGGGGTCAGCCGCTCGGCGGTCTCGGCGATCGCGCTGGCCGCCGTGTAGCGGGGATAATCCCCGAGGAACCGCTTGCCGTACAGGTCGATGCCCTCGACCTGGCTGACGGTGTGCAGCGAGCTGCCGTGGTTGCCCTTCGGGTCACCGGCGAGCTGGAGGTCGACGTGACCGAACGGCTCCAGCCGTGCACCGAACTTGCTGGTGGTGCGGCGGATCCCCCGGGCCACCGCGCGCAGCCGGCCGTGCCGACGGGTGAGCAGCGTGATGATCCGATCGGACTCGCCGAGCTTTTGCACACGCAGCACCACCGCGTCGTCGCGGTAGAGCTGTCGGCGATACCCGGCCATCGGGCCATTCTCCCTCGGGGTGTGAAATCAGGGTTGGTTCGGGGTGGATGCGCGGACGAACCCCGATGTGCCCGACTCGTCGCCGGCCGTAGCGTGCTGGTCATGGCAATGCACCCCACCACCAGCGCCGTCCGTCGCGCCACCGCGCCTGTCGTTCTCGGCCTGGCAACCGCCCTCATCCTTGTCGCCGGGTGCGACAACCTGGCCATGCGTCGGCTCGACTACGACAACACCGAGGCGGCACAGGTCACCACGATTCGGGTGTCGGGTGGTTCGGGCGACGTGGTGGTCCGCGGCACCGGCCCGGCCTCGCAGGTGCGGATCAAGCGGGTGGTGCGCTATCAGGGCGGTGAACCCGACAACGCCCGGTACGAGATCAAGGGCAACGAGCTGGTGTTGGACACCGACTGCGGCTCGCGGTGCAGCATCTCCTACGAGGTGTGGGTGCCCGAGGGCGTGGCGGTGCAGGGCGAGACGAGCTCCGGCAACGTCGAGCTGAGCCGGGTCGGCGCGGTGGACCTGCGGCTGAGCTCGGGCGACGTGCGGATCTCCGGTGCGTCGGGCGCGCTCGGGGTGGAGGCCCAGTCCGGCAACATCGAGGTGAGCGAGGCCGCCGCCGCGGTACGGCTGCGCGCGTCGTCCGGAGACATCAACGCACGCCGGCTGAGCGGCACTGTCGACGCGGAGGCCACCTCCGGCAATGTCAACGTCGAGCTGGACAAGCCCGCTTCGGCCCGCGTCCACGCGTCCAGCGGTGACGTCACGCTGCTGGTTCCGGAGGGCAGCTACCGGGTCCGATCCGACGCCGAATCCGGCGACAAGACCGTCACCGTGGCCGACAATCCGGCGGCGTCCCTGGTGCTCGACGGTTCCGCCAGCAGCGGCAATCTCACGATCCGCGAGCGTTGATCCCGAAGCTGGCCGGCTCTCCGGCGACCCGCTGCGCCGGCACCACCGCTCGGTCGCCGGTCGCCTCCGCCACCCCGGCACCGTCCGCCGCCGCTTCGCCGCCCGGCCCGATCGCCGCATCGGCACCGTCCGCCGCTTCGCCGCCGGGCCGGATCGCCGCTCCGGCACCGTCCGCCGCTTCGCCGCCCGGCCGGATCGCCGCATCGGCCCGGAGCGGCGATCCGGTACCCGTGCCGGCCGCTGGCTCGACGGGCCGCTCCGGACCACCGGGGACCAACTCCGGGGGGCGACCCGCTGCGACGTCCTCGACCCAGCCGACGGCCAGGGTGACCAGGCCGACAAGCGCGAAGACGAGCAACACCCGGACGGCCAACCCGACCGGGTCCTGATGGGACCAACCCACCACGTCGACAAGCGGGGTGAGCGCCACCACGAACGGCATGTGCCAGAGATAGATGGTGAGCGCCCGCCGGTTGACCACGGTCACCGCCCGGTCGGCCAGTCGGTTGCGGCCCAGCCAGGCCACCCCGGCGGGCGCCCGACCCAGCACGACCAGGATGAACGCGGCCGACCAGAGGGCGTTGCCCAGGTGGTTGTCGTTCAGGTCGTACCCGCGTGGCCCGGGATGCCCGACGATCCAGGCGCCGCCGGCCACCGCGAGTGCGAGCGCCACCGGGTAGAGCACCCGCCCGGTGAGCCGGCGCAGCATCCCGGCGTGTTGGGCGAAGCCGAGCAGCCACGCCCCGAAGTAGAGCCCGAACTCACGCAGCACCGGCGGCGCCGGGTAGATCCCCACCTCGATCGCCACCAGCAGGAGGTACGGGGCCAGCAGGGTGGGCAGCGGAGCACGGCGGAACAGCCAGAGCGCGACCGGTGAGGCGAGCACGAACCACAGGTAGTCGCGCAGGTACCAGATGATGCTCAGCGCCAGGGCACCCCAGTGGTTGGCCGGCGGGTCGGCGACCGGAAACAGCCACAGCAGCACCCGGGGTGTCACTGGCAGCCCGCTGAGCAGCATCGCGGGTACGAAGACCACCGCCAGGACCCAGAGTGACGGCAGCAGCCGACGCAGTCGACGCCCGACCGCCGCTGGCCCGGAGCGGGTCAGCGACGCGGCCATCAGCGAGCCGGCCAGCGCGAACATCACCGACATGGCGGGGAAGACGAGGGTGAGGGCCGCCCACCCGGTGACGTGGTAGACGATCACTCGGACGATGGCCAGGAAACGGAGCACGTCGAGGTACCTGTTGCGCATCAGCCTGCATCTGGGTCGGGGACGCCGGGCGTATCTCCCCTACCCTGCGCGACGCCCGCACCGGACGGCCGCGACCCCCGACCGAAGGTGAAACACCCCATTCACCCGACCGAAGACGATCATGCCGCCGGTCGGGCCGGCCCGCTGCCGAGGACGCTCAGAAACCCAACTTGCGCAACTGCTTCGGGTCGCGCTGCCAGTCCTTCGCGACCCGCACGTGCAGGTCGAGATAGACCCGGCCGCCCAGCAACTCCTCGATCTGCCGGCGGGCGTTGGTGCCGACCTCCTTGAGCCGGCTCGCCTTGTGACCGAGCACGATCGCCTTCTGGCTGGGCCGTTCCACGTACAGGTCGGCGTAGATCTTCATGACCTGACCCTCGGGGATCATCTCCTCCACCACCACGGCGATGGAGTGCGGCAGCTCGTCCCGAACCCCCTCCAGGGCGGCCTCCCGGATCAGCTCCGCGACGAGCACCTGCTCGGGATCGTCGGTCAGCATGTCGTCCGGGTAGAGCTGCGGCGACGGCGGAAGATACTTGGTCATCACGTCGACGAGTGTGTCCACCTGGTGCCCGGCGACCGCGCTCACCGGCACGATCTCGGCGAACTCCCCCATCTGGCTCACCGCGAGCAACTGCTCCGCCAGGCGGCGCTTGTCGACCAGGTCGGTCTTGGTGACCACCGCCAGCACTGTCGCCTTCAGCTCGGCCAGCTCACCGGTGATGAACCGGTCACCGCGCCCCACCGGCTCGTCGGCCGGGATGCACAGGCCGATCACGTCGACCTCCGTCCAGGTGGACCGGACCAGGTCGTTGAGGCGCTCGCCGAGCAGCGTACGGGGGCGGTGCAGGCCCGGGGTGTCGACAAGGACCAGCTGCGATTCCGGGCGGTGGAGCACGGCCCGGATGATGTGCCGGGTGGTCTGCGGCTTGTTCGAGGTGATCGCGATCTTGGTGCCGACGATGGCGTTGGTCAGCGTCGACTTGCCGGCGTTGGGCCGGCCCACGAAGCAGCCGAACCCGGCCCGGTACGGCCGCGTCTCCGGGTCCCGCACGGGGCTCACTGGGTCACCGTGCCGAGGACCGTGCCGTCCGGGGCGGCCACGTGGATCGGCGCGTCCACAGCGAGGTCACGCACCGCCGCATGCCCGGCGCCGTCCAGGGTCGACGCCTCGGTCACCACCACCGCGGCCTCCAGCCGGCTCGCCCCGGCCGCCACGGCCGACGCGACAGCCAACTGCAACGCGGTGAGAGTCAGCGAGGGCAGCGCGACACTGGCCGCCGCGTACGTCCGGCCGTCCTGATCCCGGACCGCGGCACCCTCCACGGCGGCGACCCGGCCACGGGCTCCCCGGGCCAGGACGACCAGCTTGGCGTCCTCGGCGCTCAGGGGTGCCGGCGCGGTGGGGGCGGACCGAGGGGCGGGCGCGGCGGGTGTGTCAGGCATCGGCGGATTGCCTCTCGTCGTCTCGATAGTTGTCCGTGTCGTCCCCGGAGCCGGCGTGCTCGCCACGCCCCGCGGTGTCCTGCTCATGGCCCGACTCCACCCGGTTGACCAGGACGGTGTCGATCCGGTTGCGCCGGCCGGTGGTGCCCTCGGCGAGCAGCCGAAGCCCGGCGACCTCGACCTCCGCGCCGGGGATCGGCACTCGCCCCAGCGACTGGGCCAGCAGGCCACCGACCGTCTCCACCTCGTCCGCGGGTAGGTCGGTGTCGAACATCTCGCCCAGGGTCTCCACCGGCAGGCGAGCGGTCACCCGCACCGAGGAGTCCGTCAGACGTTCGACGGGTGGGCGTTCGACATCGTACTCGTCGGTGATTTCACCGACGATCTCCTCCAGGATGTCCTCGATGGTGACCAGCCCGCCGGTGCCGCCGTACTCGTCGACCACGATGACCAGGTGGTTGCGGGCCGCCTGCATCTCCGAGAGCAGGTCGTCGACCGGCTTGGACTCCGGCACGAAGGTCGCCGGGCGCATCAGCTCGGCCACCGGCAACTGCTCGGCCGCCGGGTCGCCACCGCGGGAGCGCCGGATCAGATCCTTGAGGTAGAGCACACCGAGCACGTCGTCGACGCTCTCGCCGATCACCGGGATGCGGGAGAAACCGGAACGCAGGAAGAGCACCAACGCCTGTGCGAGCGTCTTGCCCTCCTCGATCCACACCATCTCCGTACGCGGCACCATCACCTCACGGGCGATGGTGTCACCGAGCGCGAAGACCGAGTGGATCATCTGACGTTCGCCGTGCTCGACCACGCCGCGCTGCTCGGCCAGGTCGACCAACTCACGCAACTCGACCTGGCTGGCGAACGGCCCCTCCCGGAAGCCGCGCCCCGGCGTTACCGCGTTGCCGATCAGGATCAGCAACGAGGCGAGCGGGTTGAGCGCCCGGCCCAGCCAACGGACCAGCGGCGCCACCGCCCGGCCCACGGCGTACGCGTGCTGCCGGCCGATGGTGCGCGGGGCCACGCCGACCACCACGAAGCTGACCACTGTCATCGCGCCGGCGGTCACCAGTGCGGCCCGCCAGCCGGCGCCGAAGCTGTCCACCGCGACCAGCGCCACCAGGGTGGTGGCGGTCAGCTCGGCGAGCAGTCGCAACAGCAGGAGCAGGTTGAGGTGCCGGACGACGTCGCCGGCCACGGCCTGGAGGGTACGGGCGCCCCGCACACCGTCGCGGGCCAGCTCGGCGGCCCGCGCCGGCGAGATCGCGGCGAGCGCCGCCTCGGTCATCGCGATCAGGCCGGCCAGCACCACCAGGCCGGCCGCGAAAACGATCAGCTGCAGGTCGGGAAGGCCGGCGGTGGCACCGGCCGCCAGTAACGGAGGAGTGGACATCACTGGATGCGGGTCGACCGCCAGCTGGACAGCAGGCGGGCCTGGAGGGCGAACATCTCCCGCTCCTCCTCCGGCTCGGCGTGGTCGTAGCCGAGCAGGTGCAGCACCCCGTGCACGGTGAGCAGGTGCAGCTCGTCGGCGGGGGCGTGCCCGGCGGTCGCCGCCTGCTTGGCCGCGACCTCGGGGCAGAGCACGATGTCGCCGAGCAGGGCGGGCTCACCGCCGGCCGGCGCGGACTCCCCCGGGCCATGGTCGACGCTGCCCTCGTCCATGGGGAAGGCGAGCACGTCGGTCGGGCCGTCGCCACCCATCCAGCGGTGGTTCAGCTCGGTCATGTAGTCGATGTCGACAAGCAGCACTGACAACTCGGCGAGGGGGTTGACCCCCATCTCGTCGAGGGCGTGCCGGGCGACGGCGAGCACGGCATCGGTGTCAACCTCGACACCGGACTCGTTGGCGATCTCGATGGACAACTGCTTTCCTCTGCTTTAGCGGCGGCGGCCGGCCCGGCCGCCCTGGGCGGGTCGCCCGGGCACGGCGTGGACGCCCTGCGCCTGCTGGTTCTCCCGCTCGGCGTCCCAGCGGGCGTACGCGTCGACGATCTCCCCCACCAGCCGGTGGCGGACCACGTCGGAGCTGGACAACTGGGAGAAGTGCACGTCGTCGACGTTATCCAGGATCTCCCGGACGACCCGCAGGCCGCTGCTCGTCCCGCCGGGAAGGTCCACCTGGGTGATGTCACCGGTCACGACGATCTTGGAGTTGAAGCCGAGCCGGGTCAGGAACATCTTCATCTGCTCGGGCGTCGTGTTCTGGGCCTCGTCCAGGATGATGAACGCGTCGGAGAGCGTCCTGCCCCGCATGTATGCCAGCGGGGCGACCTCGATCGTCCCCTGGGCCATCAGCTTCGGGATCGTCTCCGGGTCGAGCATCTCGTGCAGCGCGTCGTAGAGCGGGCGCAGGTACGGGTCGATCTTCTCGTTGAGCGTGCCGGGCAGGAAGCCCAGTCGCTCACCCGCCTCCACCGCCGGCCGGGTCAGGATGATCCGGTTGACCTGCTTGGCCTGCAACGCCTGGACGGCCTTCGCCATCGCCAGGTAGGTCTTGCCGGTGCCGGCCGGGCCGATGCCGAAGACGATGGTGTGGGTGTCGATCGCGTCGACGTAACGCTTCTGCCCGAGCGTCTTGGGGCGGATGGTGCGCCCGCGACGGGAGAGGATGTTGAGCGTCAGAACCTCGGCGGGCCGCTCGGCGCTGCCCTGCTCGAGCATGCCGACGGTACGCCGGACGGCGTCAGTGGTCAGGGTCTCGCCTTTCTCGATGAGTTCGAGCAGCTCGCTGAAGACCCGCTCGGCGAGGGCGTTGTCCGCGGGGTCACCGGTAATGGTGATCTCGTTGCCACGGACGTGCACGTCACTGCTGACCGAGCGTTCGACGAGCCGGAGTATCTCGTCGCCTGCGCCGAGCAGATTGACCATGATCTTCGAGTCGGGCACGGTGATCCTGGTCTGCACCCGGGGCGGGCCGGGAGGTGGGGTGCCGGTCATAGCTTGGGCCGAAGGGCCCTGCGCACCTGCTCTCGATCTCGGTGCCGGCCCTGCTGGCACGGCATGCGGACGTTACAACCATCGTATCTGTTCAACGCGGGCCGCATCGCGCCCATTTCCGCTGGCCGGATCAACTCCCGGTCCGGAAGTCGTACCGGTCGAAGGTCTCCTGGTGGCGGGTGAAACGGTACGTCGCCCAGTGCATCCGGACCACCGCGCCGGCCCCGTCCCGGGTCAGCCGCAGCAGCTCACCGGCCTCCCGACCGGAGACCGTGCGGAACACGTCCGGCTGGTCCGGCAGTGCGGTGAAGATCGCCGGTGGACGTCCGGCTGGGTCGCCGGCCCCGCAGGCCCGCAGAGCGCCGTCGTGCCAGGAGAAGACGTACTCGAAGCCCTCGCCCCACCAGCGGCCGAGCACTCCCCGCAGGGCCGCCGGAGCTGGCGACCCGGGCCGCCACGGCTCGATCTCGGCTGGGTCGTGCTCGACCGCCGCCGCGAGCAGCCGGTGCGGCAGGTCGAGCACCTCGGTCGCCGTTCCGGAGGAGCCGAGCACGGCGGCACCCATCGCGCCGGCCGTGCCGTCGCCTCCCCGCCGGCCGTAGACGGCGGCGAGGAAACCGGGCATCGCCCCGTCGTGCCCCACGTGCACCACCCGTTCCCCCTGCGGGATGAGGATCAGGCCGAGCCCGAAGCCCGCGCCCCAGAGGGTCTCGTCGGTGGTGGTCAGCGGCCAGCGCATCTCGTCCAGCGTGGTGGGG
This sequence comes from Micromonospora sp. NPDC005215, assembly GCF_040607915.1. Classification (NCBI taxonomy): domain Bacteria; kingdom Bacillati; phylum Actinomycetota; class Actinomycetes; order Micromonosporales; family Micromonosporaceae; genus Micromonospora; species Micromonospora sp. NPDC005215. Next base: position 30,333 of record NZ_JBEXHQ010000026.1, read on the forward strand.
GCGAGGACCGCGCCGGCCGGGTCCAGTGCGGCCGGGTCGGCGAGGAACGCGGCCCAGCGGGCCATGTCGGTCGCGGTGCTCCAGAGCTGGGCGGCCGGGCCGACCGCGCCGAAGTCGGTGGGCGGCTCCGGGTGTGCCTCGTCGGAGTACGCGTCGACCAGGAACCCGGTGGCCGCCGTCGGTAGCGGGGCCACGCTGGTGTCGGTCAGCCCCAGCGGTGTCAGGATCCGATCGGTGAGCGACTGCGCCCAACCCGCACCGCGCAGCCGGGCGACAAGTTGACCGAGTACGGCCAGGCCGAGATTGGAGTAGTGGAACCGCCGGGCCGTCGGCAGCACCCGCTCGGCCCGGTCCAGCTCGGCCACCAACTGGTCGGCGTCCGGCGCACGCAGGCTGTCCCAGACGTCACCGAACGGCTCGCGTTGCAGGCCAGCGGTGTGCGACAACAACCGGCGGACGGTCAGCTCGCCGTGCGCGGGGAGGTCCAGGTGCCGGCCCACCGGGTCGTCCAGGTCCAGCAGCCCGTCGTCGCGGCACTGCAGGACCAGCACCGCGGTGAAGGTCTTGGTGACCGAGCCGATCCGGAACTGGGTGCCCGACCCCAACGGGCTGTCGGTGCCGGTCGCGCCGACGGTGCAGCTCCAGAGCGGTCGGTCGGCCCGGTGCAGCGCCGCCGACACCGCCGGCACCCGAGCGTCGGCCTGCACCCTGCGGACCAGCCGGCCCAGGCGCTCGTCCATCCCGGCGTCGGACCCCGAACCCGCGTTCACGCCACCACTCCACGTCGCCGCGCACCGGCCGCCACGCTGAGCCCGCTGGTCCGCTCGCTCACGCCAGGTTCCGGGTGAGCATCGGGCCGAGCGGCGCGCCACCGAGCAGGTGGGCGTGCGCGTGGAACACTTCCTGCCCGCCGTACACGCCGGTGTTGAACATCAACCGGAAACCGTCGCCGAGCAGGCCCTCGTCCTCGGCCACCGCGGCGGACGTCGCCAGCACGTCGGCGGCCAGCGCCGGGTCACCCTGGGCGAGCGCGGCGACGTCGGCGTAGTGCTCCTTCGGAATGACCAGGACGTGCACCGGCGCCTTCGGGTCGATGTCACGAAAGGCGAGCGTGGTGTCGGTCTCCCGGACCACGGTGGCCGGGATCTCCCCGGCGACGATGCGGCAGAACAGGCAGTCGGATCCCATCGGGGCAGTGTAAGGACTAACGGGCCGGGGGCGCTCCGGCGCAGCATGCGCCGCCGGCCTGTGCGCAGGGAAGGTGACGGCTGGGGCAGGATGGCCGCCATGACGGATCGAGCGGTACTCGTGACCGGAGCCTCGCGCGGAATCGGCCGGGCGGTGGCGACGGCGTTCGCGCTCGGCGGCGACCGAGTGGCGATCCACCACCGGGACTCCGCCGACGCGGCCGAGGAGTTGCGCGCCCAGCTACCCGGAACGGGGCATGTGGTGGTCCGGGCCGACCTCACCGATCCGGACGCGGTCCGGGCCATGGTCGACCGGGCCGCCGAACTGCTCGGTGGGCTGGACGTGCTTGTCAACAACGCCGGGACGTACGGCGACCGCAACGATCCGCACCCGATCTTCGGCGCCTCCTACGAGCAGTGGCAGCAGCGCTGGCGGCAGGTGCTGGACACCAATCTGACCGGGGCCGGCAACGCCACCTGGTGTGCCGCCCAGCACATGCGGGAGCGCGGCGGTCGGATCATCAACGTCTCGTCGCGGGGCGCGTTCCGGGGCGAGCCGCACCAGCCGGCGTACGGAGCCAGCAAGGCGGGGCTGAACGCGCTGGGCCAGTCCCTCGCCGTGGCGCTCGCGCCGTACGGCATCGCGGTCGCCACTGTCGCGCCGGGCTTCGTGGCGACCGACATGGTCACCGAGTACCTGCGCGGTGAGGAGGGCGCGGCGATCCGGGCGCAGAGCCCGTTCGACCGGGTGGGTCAGCCGGAGGAGATCGCCGCCGCCGTGCACTGGCTCGCCTCGCCGCAGGCCCAGTGGGCCTCCGGCACGATCATGGACCTCAACGGCGCCTCCTACCTGCGTAGCTGACGGGGGAACAGCCGCACACATCACTTGGCCAGGGGGGTGGCTGACGGCACGAAGGCGGGTAAGTCTCACCGACATGGCCGACACCGCGCTGCTGGACCTCACCGCCGACTACCAGGTGGCCGATGGCCACGACGACGACCCTGTCCTGCTGCGCCCGGACGGCACCCCCGTGCAGACCTGGCGGGAGGACTACCCGTACGACGAGCGGATGGACCGCGACGAGTACGACCGCGACAAGCGACTGCTCCAGATCGAGCTGCTCAAGCTCCAGGACTGGATCAAGGAGTCCGGTGAGCGCCTGGTGATCCTCTTCGAGGGTCGGGACGCGGCCGGTAAGGGCGGCACCATCAAGCGGTTCATGGAGCACCTCAACCCGCGCGGCGCGTCCGTGGTGGCGCTGGCCAAGCCGGACGAGCGGGAAGCTGGCCAGTGGTACTTCCAGCGATGGCTGGCACACCTGCCGACGGCCGGCGAGACGGTGCTGTTCGATCGGTCGTGGTACAACCGGGCCGGCGTCGAGCGGGTGATGGGCTTCTGTTCCCGCAAGGAGTATCTGGAGTTCCTGCGGCAGGCCCCGGAGCTGGAGCGGATGCTGGTGCGTTCGGGCATCCGGTTGGTCAAGTTCTGGTTTTCGGTGTCGCGCAACGAGCAGCGGACCCGGTTCGCGATCCGCCAGGTGGACCCGGTCCGGCAGTGGAAGCTGTCCCCGATGGACATCGCCTCACTCGACCGGTGGGACGAGTACACCGAGGCCAAGGAGGCGATGTTCTTCTGGACCGACACGGCCGACGCGCCGTGGACGGTCGTGAAGAGCAACGACAAGAAGCGGGCCCGCATCGAGGCGATGCGGCACGTGCTGCACCGCTTCGACTACGCCGGCAAGGACCACGAGGTGGTCGGCGCCCCGGACCCACAAATCATCGGACCGGCAGGGCTGGATCTGGGGCCGGAGGAGGAGGTGGTGCCGGTGTTTCCAAGGCCCTGACCGTGCCGGTGGCCGGCGGATCACCAGCGGCCGAGGCGGATGACGAGAACGCTGAGGGCGGCCACCCCGGCGGTGGAGGTGCGCAGCACGGAGTGCCCGAGGCTTACGGCCCGCGGCCGCCGGCCGAGCGAACGTACAGTCGCTTCTCCGTGTGCTGGGTGCGCACTCAGGCCACCCTGGCTCTGCGTCGAACAGCGCACGCCTGCCCCAAGCGGCGCGCCCGCTCCCACCAGGGGACGGGCGCTGGCCTGCGTCTGGCGGCGGTTACGACCGCTCGGCCACCTGGCCGACGAACGCGACCCACGCGGCCGGAGGGAAGGCCAGCGTCGAACCCGATGGGTCCTTCGAGTCGCGCACCGCGACGACGCCCCGAAGGTTGTCGGCAACCTCGACGCAGTCGCCGCCGTTGGAGCTACTACGGGTGCTCTTGCGCCACAGGGCGCCGGTCAGATCAGCCATGACCTTGCCTCTAGGTAGTCGATGGTTTGGCGGCGTGGGAGGGCCACCGAGCGCAGCGTATCCCAGGTGGCCCAAAGGGCGGCGGTGTCGTTGGTCAGCCGTCCCGCAGCCTGGTCGTCGAGGTACGCGACATCGCCGTCTTCGGTTGTGGCGATGACGAACGGCCCTGCCTGTCCGGCGTGAAGACCCGCGTCCAACGGCAGAACGTGTAGAAGCACGTTCGGCCGCTGAGCCATCTTCAACAGGTGGTCTAGCTGCGGATTCATGATCTCGGGGTCGCCCCGACGAAGAGCGAATTCATCAATCACCGCGACGAAGAGCGGGGGCTTGCGTCGGTCGAGCACCGCCGTTTGCCTGCGTAGCCGGGTCTGGACGTAGTCCGCGACCTCGTCCGGGTCGAGCACCCCACTGGAAAGCACCGCCGAGGCGTAATCGGGGGTTTGCAACAAGCCGGGAATGACCGCCACCTGAAAGGCGCGTAGGGCGGACGCCTGAAGCTCGGTCTCCACCCACGGGCGTAGCCATGCCGGTTCCCTCCGCTTCAAGACGTCCGGCCAAATGTCCTCAGCCTCACGGCCGAGCGCAGCAGCTGCGGCTGCACGGTGGCGCGGGTGTGGGATTCGGCCAGGGTTGACCCAGCGCGCCACCGTCTTCGGGTCTACGCCCACCTGCTCGGCAAGACTCTCGACGGTCTCACCTGTGTCGGCCAACGCCGCTCGCAGCGCCTGGTTCATACCCACCTCCGAGCGAACGTCTTCAACGTCTATAGAACGTATAGCTACGTGGTGTAGCCGTCCAGCTTCAATGGGCAAGGTGCTCTGTAGACGGCGCGACCGGTAGGGGATCCCGAGACCCGGCGGACGCGTTCGTACTGGGGCCGCCCCTGGCGGGCAAGCACTCACGGGGGCGGCCTCTTCCCATAGTGACGATCAGGGGGAGCACCGTGCCGGACACGTCACCCGAACCGAAGCCCGACCCGCAGACCCAACCGGCGACGCCACCGCCGGTCCCGTGGCCGCCGGGGACCGTCGTTCCGACCTGGCCGCTCAGCCGCAGCAACCGCGCCCCTGATCGCCGCTGGGCGGCGGTCGCATGACGGGACCCCTCCGGAAGGTCAAGACGGGTGACGTCTTGCGCCTGACCCGCACCGCGAGCGTGCAGTTCATGCGCCCGATCCTCGTCCGCGTGATCCGGCCGTTGGACTGGCCGACCTACGACGGGTGGCTGTGGATTGACGCGTACGAGTTGGGGGCGCGCGGGGACGCCGTCGCGCGTCGTTCCCTGTTCGTCATGACCGCCGGCCTGGTCTGGCAGGACCCGCCGCCCCAGCCCGCCCGGACGACCGCCCGCCGTCCGGTCGCCCGCAAACCGCTGCGGGTCGGCTGATGCGCGGCGAGCCCGAGCACAAGCCGTTACGCCCGTCGTGGCGTTGCCCTAACTGCGGCATTCTCTGGCCCTGCTCGGCCGCGAAGCTGCGCCTCCTCGGCGAGTTCCGCGAGGATCGACCGGGCCTGCTGGTGCACATGGCGAAGGTTCAGGAGGAGGCGACGGCCGACCTAACGAAGCTCAACCCGGGCGTCACGCTGCCGGACCTGACGCCACGTTTCGTTGGCTGGGCTGAACGCCGGTAGCCCTCTCAACCGTCCGCCCCGGCGTCCGGCAGCGCTGCAACAACGCACCCATGCGCGAGGGCCGGAGGAGAAACAGGTGCCAGTATTCCCTCCCCCCTCGCCCCTGGCCGAACCGGCGAACGGACCGGTCAGGTCACCAGCGGTTGAGGCGGGTGGCGAGCACGCTGAGCGCCGCCACTCCGGCGGTCGAGGTGCGCAGCACGGCCGGGCCGAGCCGGACGACTCGCCCGCCCGCCTCCCGGAAGGCCGTCAGCTCGGCCGGGGCGATGCCACCCTCCGGGCCGACGACCAGGACGATCTCACCGGCGGACGGCAGCTCGGCGGTGGTGAGCCGCTCCTCGGCCTCCTCGTGCAGCACGAACCCGGCGGCAGCGCCGGCGATCCGGCGGGCGACGGTGGCGGTGGACTCGTCCGGCGCGCCGGCCACCACTGGCAACCACGGCCGGCGGGCCTGCTTGGCGGCCTCCCGAGCGGTGGCCACCCACTTTTCCCGGGCCCGTACGCCCCGGTCGCCACGCCACTGGGTGACCGAGCGGGACGCCGCCCAGGGCACGATCTCGTCCACCCCGACCTCGGTCATCGCCTGCACGGCCAGCTCACCGCGGTCGCCCTTGGCAATGCCCTGCACAGTCACCAGCCGGGGGACCGGCGCGTCCGCGTACCCCCGGGAGGTGATGGTGACCTCCAGGCTGCCCCGGCCGACGGCGGTGACCACGGCGGCGGCCGTGCCGCCCCGACCGTCGGCGAGCAGCAGCTCCTCACCGACCCGCAGCCGTTGCACGGTGGCGGCGTGGTGCCCCTCCGGGCCGTCCAGGGTCAACGCGTCACCGGTGGGCAGCGCCTCGACCAGGAACAGCGGCGCGGACACCTCAGGCGTGCCCGTTGAACGCGTCGCGCATCCGAGAGAAGAAGCCGCCCTGCTTGGATAACTCGGCGACCTCCTCGCCGCGGGTCTTGGCGAAGTCGCGCAGCATCTTTTCCTGGTCCGGGTCGAGTTTGGTCGGGGTCCGCACGTCCAGGTGCACGTAGAGGTCGCCTCGGCCGGTGCCGCGCAGGTGCGGCACGCCCCGGGCGCGCAGTCGCAGCGTGCTGGCCGGCTGGGTGCCGGCCTTGACGTCGACCGTCTCCTCGCTGTCCAGGGTCTTGATGGTCAGGCGGGTGCCGAGCGCCGCGGCGGTCATCGGCACTGTGACGCGGCAGTGCAGGTCGTCGCCCTTGCGGGAGTAGACGTCGTGTGGCCGCTCGTGGATCTCCACGTAGAGGTCGCCGGCGGTGCCGCCACCAGGGCCCACCTCGCCCTGCTGGGCCAGCCGAATCCGCATGCCGTCCTCGACGCCGGCCGGGATCTTGACGGTCAGCGAACGGCGGGTGCGCACCCGGCCGTCGCCGGCGCAGGTGGGGCAGGGGTGCGGGATGGTGGTGCCGTAGCCCTGGCACACGGTGCACGGCCGGGCGGAGACCACCTGGCCGAGGAAGGTGCGCTGCACCGACTGCACCTCACCACGGCCGCCGCACGCCTCACAGGTCGCCAGGTGGGTGCCGGCGGCCGTGCCGGCGCCGGAGCAGGTGGTGCAGAGCACGGCGGTGTCGACGGTGATCGGGGCCTCGACGCCGAACGCCGTCTCGTGCAGGTCCAGTTCGAGTCGCAGGATCGCGTCGGCACCCGGGCGGGTCCGTGGACGGGGGCCGCGCGCCCCACCGGCCGCGCCACCGAAGAACGCGTCCATGATGTCCTGGAAACCGACGAACGGGCCGGCACCACCGGGGCCACCCGGGCCGCCGGCGCCACCGCCGCCGGGGGCGAGCGGGTCGCCACCCAGGTCGACGATCTGCCGCTTCCGGTCGTCCGAGAGGACCTCGTACGCGGCGTTGATGTCCTTGAACTTCTCCTGAGCCTCCGGGTCCGGATTGACGTCCGGGTGGAACTGGCGCGCCAGCTTGCGGTAGGCGCGCTTGATCTCGTCATCGGAGGCTTCCCGGCTCACACCGAGGATGCCGTAGTAGTCCCTGGCCACTGCGTTCCGTGTCCTCATGTTCGTCTCGCGTTGCGCCGATCCGGCGGCAAACAGCCGGCCGTCGGCCCTGACTGGTCAGTTCTGGGCCAGCAACTCGCCCACGTAGCGTGCCACGGCGCGCACCGTGGCGATGGTGCCGGGGTAGTCCATCCGGGTGGGTCCCAGCACTCCCAGGCCGCCGACGATCGTGGCGCCTGGGCCGTACCCGGTGCTGACCACCGAGGCGGCCCGCAGGTTGTCGAACTCGTTCTCGTCGCCGATCAGCACCCGGGTCGTGCTCGGCTCGGTCTCGCCGATGAGCTTGAGGAGCACGACCTCCTCTTCCAGAGCCTCCAGGATCGGACGCAGCGAACCCTGGAAGTCGAGCAGGCCGCCCCGGGTGAGGTTCGCGGTGCCGGCCAGCGCGATGCGTTCCTCGTGCCGCTCGACAAGCGTCTCCAGGAGCACAGTGGCGAGCGTGGTCATCGCCGGACGCAGCTCGGACGGCACCTCCTCGACCAGCGCCTGCACCAACGGCGGCGTCTCGGACAGCCGCGCGCCGGCGAGCTTCTCGTTTACCAGCCGGCGCAGGTCGAAGACGTCGTCCGCCGGCACCGGACCGGGCAGCTCCACCAGCCGCTGCTCGACCCGCCCGGTGTCAGCGATCATGACGAGCATCAGCCGGGTGGTGGAGATCGGCACCAACTCCAGGTGCCGAACCGAGGAGCGGGCCAGGCTCGGGTACTGCACGACGGCCACCTGCCGGGTCAGCTGGGCGAGCAGCCGCACCGTGCGGTGCACCACGTCGTCGAGGTCGACAGCGCCGACCAGGAAGCGCTCGATGGCCCGACGTTCGGCCGGGCTGAGCGGCTTGACCCGGGACAACCGGTCGACGAAGAGCCGGTAGCCGCGGTCGGTGGGCACCCGGCCGGCACTGGTGTGCGGCTGCCGGATGTAGCCCTCCTCCTCCAGCACGGCCATGTCGTTGCGGACCGTGGCCGGGGAGACCCCGAGCTGGTGCCGCTCGACGAGCGCCCTGCTGCCGACCGGCTCCTGGGTGGAGACGTAGTCCTCGACGATCGCGCGGAGCACGGCGAGCTTCCGGTCGTCGAGACCCATCATCCGCACCTCCTGTCGCACGTCGGCCGCCGGTGCCGTGGGCCCGGCCGAGCCGTCCTGGCACTCGACTGTAACGAGTGCCAGTCTACGTCGGCGTACCCGCCGGCGCGATGATCAACGACCGCCCACTGGTGCGGCGTTGCCACCGACCCCTACCGTGACACCCATGACTGAACCTCCTCGCCCTCCGGGCGCGGGTGACCCCGGCAACTACCCGCCGGAGCCGACCTCTCCCAGCTCGTACCCGTCGGCCGAGCCACCCACCGCACCACTGTCCGGGGCGCCTGGCCCGGGCGGCTATCCCCCGCCCGGTGGCTATCCGCCGCCCACCGGTGACCAACCGCCGTCAGGCGGCTACCCCCCGGCGGGGGGCTATCCGCCGCCCGGTGGCTATCCCGCTGGCGGGTATCCGACCGGCGGCGCCTACGGTGGCCCCGGCGGCGGCTACGCCAACAACGAGGACAAGACCTGGGCGCTTGTCGCCCACTTCGGCGGAGCCCTCGGCGCGCTGATCAGCTTCGGCCCGCTGGGCTTCGTCGCCCCGCTCATCGCCTACCTGGCCCGCGGCAACCAGTCGCCGACCGTCCGGGCGCACGCCCTGGCCGCCCTGAACTTCCAGATCCTCTGGTCGATCATCGCGTTCGTGCTGCTCTTCGTGAGCTGGTGCCTGCTCTTCCTACCCAGCATCGCGGTCGTGGTGATCCAGATCCTGTTTGGGATCATCGCGGGCATGAAGGCCAACGAGGGCAGGCCCTACCGCTACCCGATGTCGGCCAACTTCATCAAGTGACAGCGGGTCGGCCGCTCCCCCGGCCGGCCCCTGCACCACTGTCCTGCTCAGGGCAACAGGTCGCGTGTCCCGCTCAGGGCAGCAGGTCGCGTGTCCCGCTCAGGGCAGCAGGTCGCGCACGACAGCGTCGGCGAGCAGCCGCCCGCGCAGGGTGAGCACCGCCCGGCCGGCCGCGTACTCGTCGGCGGCCAGCAGGCCGCCGGCCAGTGCCCGCTCGGCGCCCGCCCGTCCGGTGGCGTCGAGCACCGCGAGCGGCAGGCCGCTGGCCAGCCGCAACCGGAGCATCACGTCCTCCATGTGCGCCTCGTCGACAGTGAGCACCTCCCGGGCCAGGCCGGGAGACGCGCCCGCCGCCAACCGCTGGGCGTACGCCGAGGGGTGTTTGACGTTCCACCAGCGCACCCCGCCGACGTGGCTGTGCGCCCCCGGCCCCAGCCCCCACCAGTCCGCACCGGTCCAGTAGAGCAGGTTGTGCCGGCACCGGGCGTCCTCGGTGCGGGCCCAGTTGGAGACCTCGTACCAGGAGAGCCCGGCCGCGTCGAGGGCGGCCTCCGCGGCCAGGTAGCGGTCCGCGGCCACGTCGTCACTGGGGTACGCCAGTTCGCCGCGCCGCATCCGCGCGGCGAGCCGGGTGCCGTCCTCCACGATCAGGGCGTACGCGCTGACGTGGTCCACCCCGGCGGCCACGACCTGCTCCAGCGAGGCGGCGAAGTCTTCGGGCCGCTCCCCCGGTGTCCCGTAGATCAGGTCCAGGTTGACGTGCTCGAATCCGGCGTCGCGTGCCTCCGAGGCGGCGGCGGTGGCCCGGCCGGCGCTGTGTTTGCGGTCCAGGATCGCCAGCACCCCCGGCGAGGCGGACTGCATGCCCAGCGAGATCCGGGTGTAGCCGGCGGCCCGCAGCAGCTTCAACGATTCCGGGGTGACCGACTCCGGGTTGGCCTCGGTGGTCACCTCGGCGTCGGCGGCCAGCCCCCAGGTGCTGTCGATGCCGTCGAGGATGCGGGCCAGGTCGTCGGCGGGGAGCAGGGTGGGTGTGCCGCCGCCGACGAAGACGGTGTCGACCCGGGGCGGCGGGCTGTCGCCGAGCACCCGCGCGGCGAGCGCCAGTTCGGCCAGGACGGTGTCGGCGTACCCCTCGCGGCTGGCGCCTCCGCCCAGCTCGGCCGACGTGTACGTGTTGAAGTCGCAGTAGCCGCAGCGGCTGGCGCAGAACGGCACGTGCACGTACACGCCGAAGCCGCGCGCGCCGACCGCGGTGGTGGCGGTGGCGGGCAGCGATCCGTCGACGGGGACGGTCTCACCATCTGGAAGGACGCCGGGCATGGCCACTAGTGTGCCCGGCATGACCACTCCCGACGTCCTCGTGCGGGTCGCCACGGCCCGTGGGGTGACCACCCTCACCCTGGACAGCCCGCCCAACCGCAACGCGCTCTCCACCGGCCTCATGACCCAGTTGCTGGCCGGGCTGGCCGACGCGGTCGCCGACGAGACGGTCCGGGCGATCGTGCTCGACCACACCGGCCCGGTCTTCTGCTCGGGCGCGGACCTGAAGGAGACGGCCGCGGCGTACGCCAGCGGCGCGGTGCCCGCCGGGATGCTGGGTGACGTGCTCGCGGCGCTCTGGGAGTGCCCGAAGCCGGTGCTGGCCCGGGTGGGCGGGCCGGCGCGGGCCGGCGGGCTGGGTTTGATCGCCGCCGCTGACCTGGCGGTCTGCGCCGACGAGGCGACGTTCGCGTTCACCGAGGTGCGGATCGGGGTGATCCCGGCGGTGATCTCGGCGACCGTGCTGCCCCGGCTGCACCCGCGCGCCGCCGCCGAGCTGTACCTGACCGGGGACACCTTCGACGGCCGGCGGGCCGCCGAGATCGGCCTGGTCACGGCCAGTGTGCCGGCGGCCGGGCTGGACGACGCGGTGCGGCGGTACTGCGACTCGCTGGTGCGCGGTGCGCCGGGCGCTCTGGCCGGGGCGAAGGAGTTGCTGCGCCGGCCGGGCACCGCCGAGCTGCGTGCCGAGCTGGCTCGGTTGTCCGCCCTCTCGACCGGCTACTTCCTCTCCGACGAGGGACGCGAGGGGGTCATGGCCTTCCGGGACAAACGACTAGCTCGATGGGTGGCCGCTCTGGACGGTGGTTCCGCTGATCATGCCGGGTAGGCATTGAGCAGGGGTGCGCGGGAGAGCCATCCGGGCAGGTGAGACCGCGCCCGCAGCGGGAATGCCTCGATCGGAACGCGTCGGCGGAGCCGACCCGAACCGGGACGGAGCCGTCGAGCCGGCCTCGAACCCGCTCGGACGACCCGTTGGGCGCGACGGAGACGTACGCTTGGCAGACTTGTCGATCTGGGGGTGTGGGTGCGAACTCGGGCAGCCGTTGCGGGTGGAGTGGTCCTCATCCTCGTCGCCGTGATCGCGATCTGGCTCGTCGTACGGCAGGTCGGGGGCGGTCTACAGCTGCCGCTGACGGCACGCAAGTGCACAGTGCAGGCCGACGGCCGGGTCGCCCTGGACGCCGACCAGATGGCCAACGCGGCGACCATCGCGGCGATCGGCGCCCAGCGCGGCATGTCCGAGCGGGCCGTGGTGGTCGCGCTGGCCACGGCGTACCAGGAGTCCGGGCTGCGCAACCTCGCCGACGGCGACCGCGACTCGGTCGGCCTGTTCCAGCAGCGGCCGAGTCAGGGCTGGGGCACCTCGGCGCAGATCCGCGACCCGCGCTACGCGGCCAACCGGTTCTACGCGGCGCTCAAGAAGGTCCGCGGCTGGGAGAAGATGCGCGTCACCGACGCCGCCCAGCGGGTGCAGCGCTCGGCCTTCCCGGAGGCCTACCAGAAGTGGGCCGACGACTCCGAGGTGCTCAGCCGGGCACTGATGGGCGACGCCACCGGGGCGGTCGCCTGCACGGTGGGGCGTACCCCGGTGATGCACGGGGCGGCGGCGGCCGCGCAGCTCACCCGCAACCTCGTGCTGGACTGGGGGTTGAAGGGGCTCGACCCGAACGACCCGACCGGGCTGACGGTGACTCCGGGTGACCAGCGCGACGGCTGGCGGTACGCGCACTGGCTGGTCTCGCACGCCCAGGACCACGGGGTGAAGCGGGTCCGCTTCGGCGACCTGGAGTGGACCGCCCGGGGCGGCACCTGGGGTCGAGTGGACGGCCAGCAGAACTCCGCCGGCCAGGTGGTGGCCGAGGTGTTCAACGAGGGCTGACCGGGCCGGATCTCTTAACCGGCAGTCACCGCACAATCGGACAAAAAACCGCAAACGCCCCTATTGATCACGGTCGACTCACTCTCCGCAGTTCCCCCACTGCACGGGGTCCCCCTGCGGCCCACCAGCCCCAGACGCCCTCCCCGAGGCCAGTGCCATCGCGTTACGATCGGCGGCCTGTGCCAGAAAAGGCTTCACCTCATGGGGAGGGGTACGACGCGGTGTTCGATTACGGCGACCGGACCGGTTACGAACCGATCAGCGACACTGACCGCAAGGAGTTTCACGAGCAGGGCTTTCTCCTGCTGCGCAACGTCCTGACGGAGGACCACCGGGCGGCGCTGGAGGCGGCGGTCGACCGCGTCTACGCGGAGGAGCAGGCCAAGGGCACCACCAAGAAGGACGGCACCCTGCACCTGCTGGGCTTCCTGGAGCGCGACGAACTCTTCGGCGAGCTGCTCACCCACCCGATCGCCTTCCCGTACATGTGGGGGCTGGCCGGCTGGAACATCTACACCCACCACAACCACCTGGACGTCACCCCGCCGGCCGCCGAGCCGGAGAAGCCGTACTGGGGTTGGCACCAGGACGGGTACCGGCAGAACTCCGACCCGGAGACGATGGACCCGAACCTGCCCCGGCCGATGTTCTCACTGAAGGTCGCGTACGTGCTGTCGGACCTCTCCGAGACCGGCCGCGGCGCCACCAAGGTCATCCCGGGCAGCCACCTGAAGAACTCGCTGCCCCGGCCGGCGGACCTCACAGTGCAGAACCCCGACCCGGAGGGCACTGTGGAGATCACCGCCAACCCGGGCGACGCCTTCATCTTCGACCGCCGGCAGTGGCACTCGCGCTCGACGAACCTGTCGACCATCACCCGCAAGATGCTCTTCGTCGGCTACACCTACCGCTGGATCCGTCCGCTGGACGAGCTGCACCCCGACGTGAACGGCGAGTGGTACCGCAACCGCACCCCCGTGCAGCGCCAGCTCATCGGTGAGGGCACCCACACCGCCAACTACTGGGGCATTAACTGGGACGGGTACGTCGACGACGAGATCCCGCTGCGCAAGGAGCTCAAGGAGCGCGGCCTGCTCGACCGCAACATCCCCTGGCTCCGCTGATCTCCTGCTCGTAGAACGGCCCTCTGCCACCACTGAACGACGGCAGAGGGCCGTTCCGTGTCCGCGGGGACTCGATCACCCGGGCCGAGTCCGTTCCCGACCACCGGAGACCGCACTGTCGGTAGCGTGGCGGGTGCGCGGGTCGGGGCGCGGCGCCCCCGCCCCAGAGCGCGGGGTGGCACAGGAGGCAGTCGCAGTGACGTCCGCTCCGCTTCCCCGGATCCTCCGCCGCCGGGGCGAGCCGGCCCCCCGCCGCACGCCCCCGGTAGGGACAATACGGGCAACCGTCCGCCGTCGGTCCCGTCCTCGGGTTCTTGTCGGCCGCCAGCCACCCCTACCCGGACAGGAAGGCCGCGTGTCGTCGCGGCACCGCGTTCAGCCGCGGGAGGCGAGGCGTCGGCGGGCCTTCTCCCGGATCGTTTCCGGCAGGCCCTCCGCTTCGAGCACTCGGTGCAGCAGCTCCGGCTCCAGACTGGTCGCCCGGAACACCTCGCCGATGGTCACCCCGTGCGCGGGCCGCTCCACCACCTCGACCGGGTCACCCGGGCCGACCTCACCCTCCCGCAGCACCCGCAGGTAGGCGCCGGGCAACGCCCGCGCGGTGAAGCGCTTGATCAGATCCGGTACGCCCCAGAACCCGGCGAAGGTGGCGCAGGGTGTCCGCGGCTTGGTGACCTGGAGCACTGCGGAACCGACCTGCCACTGCTCGCCGATCACCGCGCCGGTCACGTCGACCGCGTACGTGGACAGGTTCTCGCCGAAGCCACCAGCCCGTACGGGCCGGCCCAGCTCGGTCGCCCACCAGGCGGCGTCCTCCTCCGCGTAGGCGTAGACCGCCTGGTCAGGACCGCCGTGATGGGCTCGCTCGCCGATGAAGTCGCCAACCACCCCGTCGGCGCGGATCAGCACCGGGCCGTCCACCGGCCGCTTGTCGATGCCGCTACGACCGCTCGCGTCGCCGGCCCACCGCGCCTCGGTCACGATGCCGAGGTTCACCGCTGCCACCCTGCCCGTCATGACCGTCAGCCTAGGTGAATTCGCAGTGCGGGCTTGACCTTGACGCTGCGTCAACCCTCCATGCTGGCTGCCATGAGCATTCCGCCAACAACCGATCAGGTCGAGCCGGCCGTGATACACGTGCAGGGCCTGGAGAAGTCGTTCAAGCAACTGAAGGTGCTGCGCGGTGTGGACATCGACGTGGCGCGCGGCACCATCTTCGCCCTGCTCGGCTCCAACGGGGCGGGCAAGACCACGGTGGTGAAGATCCTGTCCACGCTGCTCAAGGCCGACGCGGGGACCGCCCGGGTCAACGGCTTCGACGTCGCGGCACAGGCTGCCCACGTACGCGAGTCGATCAGTCTCACCGGGCAGTTCGCGGCGGTCGACGAGGTCCTCACCGGGCGGGAGAACCTCGTCCTGGTCGCCCGGCTCAGGCACCACAGAGCGCCGGGCACGATCGCGGATGAGCTGCTGAGGCGCTTCTCGCTGACCGAGGCGGGCACCCGGAGGGTGGCGACGTACTCCGGTGGCATGCGCCGGCGGCTGGACATCGCGATGAGTCTCATCGGGAACCCACCGGTGATCTTCCTCGACGAGCCGACAACCGGGCTGGACCCGGAGGCGCGCCTCGAGGTGTGGCAGGCCGTCAAGGAACTTGCCAAGGGCGGTACGACCGTACTGCTCACCACTCAGTACCTCGACGAGGCCGAGCACCTGGCCGACCGGATCGCGATCCTGCACGAGGGCCGGATCATCGTGAACGGCACCCTCGACGAACTCAAGCAACTCCTCCCACCCGCGAAGATCGAGTACGTCGAGAAGCAGCCGAGCCTTGAGGACGTCTTCCTCACCCTCGTCGGCGCCCGCACGAGCAAGGAAGAACGATGAACAAGCATTTCGTCGGCGACACCGCCGTTCTCCTGGGACGCTCGCTGCGCCACATCGCCCGCAGCCCGGACACCATCATCACCACCGCGATCATGCCGATCGCCTTCATGCTGCTGTTCGTCTACGTCTTCGGCGGCGCGATCGAGGCCGGGTCCGACTCCTACGTCAACTACCTGCTGCCCGGCATCCTGATCATCACGATCGCCTCAGGCATCTCCTACACCGCCTTCCGGCTCTTCCTGGACCTGAAGGGCGGCATCTTCGAACGGTTCCAGTCCATGCCGATCGCCCGCTCCGCCGTGCTGTGGGCGCACGTCCTGACCTCGCTGGTCGCCAACCTGATCTCGCTCGTCGTCGTCATCGGCGTCGCCCTGATCATGGGCTTCCGTTCGGGGGCTGGCGTGTCGGGGTGGCTCGCGGTCGCCGGCATCCTGGTCCTGTTCACCCTGGCGCTGACCTGGATCGCCGTGATCCCCGGCCTCACCGCGAAGACCTTGGACGGCGCGAGCGCGTTCTCCTACCCGCTCATCTTCCTGCCGTTCGTCAGCTCGGCCTTCGTGCCCACCGAGTCCATGCCCGGCCCGGTACGCGCCTTCGCCGAGCACCAGCCGGTGACCTCCATCGTCAACGCGATCCGGGACCTGTTCACCCAACAGCCGGTCGGCTCCGACATCTGGATCGCCCTCGCCTGGTGCGCCGGCATCCTCGTCCTCGCCTACCTGTTCGCCAACGTCACCTACCGTCGCAAGATCTCCTGAGCCGGTGTCGACCAGAGCTGGGCGAACTGCGGGCAGGATCAGGGCATGCTGACGATCGGTCAACTCGCGGCGTACGCCGGCGTCACGGTGCGGGCGGTGCGGCACTATCACCAGATCGGACTCCTGCCCGAGCCGGAGCGAGACGCTTCGGGTTACCGGCGCTACGGCGCAACGGCAGTCGTGTCCCTCATCAAGATCCGCACCCTCGCCGACGCCAGCGTGCCACTGTCGCAGATCAGTCGGATGCTCGAAGCCGACGCCTCAGCCTTCGCCGAAGCGATCCGGACCATCGACAGGCACCTGCGCGACGAGATCCAACGGCTGGAGACCAGCCGCAGACACATCGCGCAGCTCACCGCCGGGGACAGCCTGACGCTCCCACCCGAGGTCGCCGCCTACCTCGACCGGCTCCGGGGCATCGGGGCGTCCCAGCGGATGGTGGAGGCCGAACGGGACGGGTGGATCCTGGTCGCGGCGCGCTGGCCCGACCGCGTCGTCGAGTGGATGCCCGGCAAGATCGCCCATCTCGATGATCCGCAGGTCGTCCGGCTCTATCGGGTGCTCTCGGAGATCTTCGACGGTGACGAGGAGGACGACCCGCGGCTGGCGGAGGCCGCCGACATCATGGCCTGCCTGGCGGAGCAGGCGTACGCCGCCGGCGACGAGGTCCTGCGCGGCGAGGAGGTCGACGACGACCTCCCGCACGACCTGATCGACGCGCTTGCCGTCGAGTCCGACCCTCGGGTACGGCGGCTGCGGGAGCTGATGCGCGAGCGCGGCTGGTCCGGTTGGAACCGGATGGAGCGGCTGCCGAAGCCGCCCCCCGACTGACCGCCGGGCGTCGTTTCCGACCTGTCAGCCCTTGACGGCGCCGGCCACCAGACCGGAGACCATCCGCCGCTGCACCAGCAGGAAGAAGATGATGACCGGCAGGGTGAACAGGGTGGACGCGGCCATCACCGGCCCCCAGTTGGTGTCGTCCCGGCCGAAGAAGAACGTCATCGCCACCGGCAGCGTGTAGCTCCCCTGGTCGTTGATGAACGTCAACGCGAAGATCAGCTCGTTCCACGCCGTGATGAAGGAGAAGATGCTGGTGGCCACCAGGCCGGGCGCGACAAGCGGAAACAGGACCCGGCGGAAGATCTGGGCCCGGCTGGCGCCGTCGATGGCCGCCGCCTCCTCCAATTCCTTTGGCACCGCGGCGACGAAGCCGCGCAGCATCCAGACCGCGAACGGCAGCGAGAAACCGAGGTACGTGAGGATCAGGCTGGGCAGGGTGTTGTAGAGCCCCAGCCGTTGGATCATCAGGAAGAGTGGGATGACCAACGCCTCCAGCGGGATCATCTGCACCACCAGCAGCATGATCAGGAAGCTGGTCCGCAGCTTGAAGCGGAACCGCGCCACAGCGGTCGCGGCCAGCAACGCGACCAGGCCACTGAGCACCACTGTGGAGACCGCGACCAGCGCGCTGTTGAGGAAGAAGTCGAAGAAGCTCACGCCGGGGATCAGGTTGCCGGTCAGGATCTCCCGGTAGTGCGCCAGCGTCGGGTGGGTCGGCACCGGCTGCGGGGTGGCCGAGAAGATCTCGTTGCTCGGCTTCAGCGAGGTCGAGATCATCCAGTAGACCGGGAACGCCGCGAAGAGCGCGACCAGCAGCCCGGCGGCGTTGAGGGCGACCTTCTTCACGACTCGTCCTCCTGCCTGAGCACCATCCGTACGTAGAAGCCGGTCACCACGAGCAGGATCAGCGTGAGGATCACCGCGATGGCCGCGCCGAGTCCGTACTTCGGCGGTGGCGAGAAAGCTTCGGCGTACGAGTAGATGGCGAGCATGAACGTCGGCCGGTCCTGGGTGCCGCCGGCCAGCACGAACTGCTGGGTGAAGACCTTGAAGTCCCAGATGGTGGAGAGCACGATCAGGATCCCGAAGACCGGGCGCAGCAGCGGGAAGGTGATCTTCCAGAAGACCCGCCACGGGCTGGCGCCGTCCACCCGGGCCGCCTCGTGCAGTTCGCTCGGCACACTCTTGAGACCGGCGAGCACGCTCACCGCGATGAACGGGAACGAGTGCCAGACCACCACCAGGGTGAGGATGGCGAAGAAGAGCAGCGGCGAGTTGAACCAGCCGTAGCCGGTCCAGTCGCTACGACCGAACAGGCTGTTGGAGAGCCCGTCCGGCAGCGCGTTGAACAACCACGTGACGAGGCCGCTCGTGTCGTCGAAGATCCACTTCCACACGATGGTGCCGGTCAGCGCCGGCGTGGCCCAGGCGAGCATCACGCAACTGGCCACAAAGGTCGCCATCTTGCGGCCGAGCCGGTTGAGCAGTAGCCCAACCAGCGTGCCGAGGACCATCGTGAGCAGCACGTTGGCGGCAGCGAACAGGACCGTGTTGCGCAGCACGGTCAGGAAGAACGGATCGGAGAGGATGTCGGCGTAGTTGCCCAGCCCCACCCACGGCCACTCCCGGTCGCCGCGCAACTGCCGGACGCTGTTGAGCCGGTAGAAGGACATCACCACCACCTGGCCGAGCGGCCAGAGCAGCAGCACCCCGATGATCGCCAGCGCGGGCAGGAGCAGCAGGTAGGGCAGGCGGTCCACCCGGCGACGCCGCCGCGCGGGGGTCTCCCGCGCGGCGGCCGTCTCCGGTGTCTCGGTCAGCGTGGTCACTTGGAGTTGAGAATGCTTTCCATCTCACCGGCCGCGTCGGCGGTAGCCTTCTCGACCGTCTTCTGACCCTTCATGACCGAGCTGTTCATCGCCTGGGTCACCGTCTTCGTCCGGCTGACCTCCACCCACTTCGGGGTGAGCGGCGTGAGCTTGGTGTTCTGCATGGTGGTGGCGAACGCCGCCATCACCTTGTCGTTGGCGTACGTGTCACCGGCGACCAGATCCTGGTAGACCGGGAAGAAGCCGAGGCTGCTCGCGAAGCTCTGCGCGTTCTTCTTGTTCAGCAGCACGGTCAGGTAGTCCCAGGCCAGGTCCTGGCGCTCGCTGTCCTTCCAGATCGCCACGTCCGAGCCGCCCGCGAACCCGGGTGCCGCCTTGCCGTCCGGGCCGGGGATCGGGAACGTACCCCAGACCTTCTCGATCTCGGGGTTGTCCTTCTTGATGGCGGCCTGCTGCCAACTGCCGGCGAACGCCATCGCGGCCTTGCCGGTGGCGAACTGCGTGCGCGCGTCGATCTCGTTCCAGCCCGCCGCGGCCGGCGGGGCCACCTTGTGCACGGTCACCAGGTCGGTCCAGAACTTGACGGCGCGCTGCGCCTCCGGCGTGGTGTAGCCGGACTTCCAGGTGCCGCCCTGGTTGCTGGCGATCTCGCCGCCGGCACCCCAGAGGAAGGAGTAGAACGGCAGCTCGGAGTTGCCCGGCAGGGCGATGCCGTAGGTGCCCTTTTTCTTCGCCTGCACGGCCTTGGCCACGGTGACCAGGTCGTCCCAGGTCTTCGGGGGCTGTACGCCGGCCTCGGCGAACCAGTCGGTGCGGTAGTAGATCGCGCGCACACCCGCGTACCAGGGCACGCCGTACTGCTTGCCGTCGAGCTGGGCGTTGCGCACCAGGTCGGGCAGCAGGTCCTTGCCGTCGGCCCAGCCGCCCATCCGACCGCTGACGTCGGCGAGCGCCTCCTGGGCAGCCCAGCCCTGAGTCTCGGTGTTGCCCAACTCGGTGATGTCCGGCCCCTCACCCCCGGCGAGCGCGGCCTGGAACTTCTTGGGCGCCTCGAGCCAGGGAATGTACTGCACCACCACGTCGGTGTCGGGGTGCTTCTGGCGGAACTCGGTCTCGACGGTGTCGAGGAAGGCGTTCTGCGCGTCGCCGCCCTCGCCCATCATCCAGACCGTGAGCTTGCTGTCGTCGGCCGCGTCCTCACCGGAACCACCGCAGCCGGTCAGCACCATCGCGGCCGAGGCCACCATGGCGGTGACCGGGGCCAACCGCTTCCACCTGTTCACGCCACTTCTCCCCTCGCGCCGCCTGGAACTAACCTTCTCCGCCGCACCCTAGTACGAAGAATTCCTTTACGACAGTGGGCGGGCCGGCCGAAGCGTCGCGACCGTACCGCAGCGGCCCGACGACTGACGCTCTGACATCGGGGCGAACCCGGGCACACGGCACGAAAAAGCGCCCGGCTCTCGGCCGGGCGCTTTTTCGGTCGTGCTGTCCTACGGTGCTGTTGCCTCGCCAGGTGATGCCAGGTCGTTATCGGGTCACTCGGCGGCGGCCACCCACGCCGGCCACCAGCGCGACAGCGATCGCGGCAACCACGACCTGGACCAGCAGCTCGGCCCAGTCGATGCCGCTCGTCTCGGTCGCGATGCCGACGGCCCGCGCCAGCACCGTGCCCAGCAGGGCCGCGCCGATACCGATCAGCAGGTGCAACCAGATCGGCATGTTCTGCCGGCCCGGGACGACCAGGCGGCCGAGCGCGCCGACGATGAGACCAACAACGATCGCAGTGATGATGCCCCACACGGTGAGCTCCACGGCCACCCTCCTTCGAAGAATGTCTGACACACGGTTCGTGTGCTTCCTGTCGTGACCGTTAATTGCCCGACCCACCCAAATTCCAAACCGACTCCGGCCACCAAACGATCACGTCTTTGTCGACACCAGCACGTTCCACCGACCGCCGCTCACCGGAACCACCGCCACGGGCCGCCAGCCCGCCGCGACATCACCTGCCGGAGCGCCGAGAACGCCCGGCTGGCGCAGCGATTGGCCGCTGCGGCTGCGGAAACGCCGATGGGCGCCCGGCCTGTCGGCCGGGCGCCCATCGACTGTGTGGCGGTGGTACGAGAATTGGTGCTCGGTGTTACCGGGTCACTCGGCGGCGGCCACCCACACCAGCCACCAGCGCGACAGCGATCGCGGCAACCACGACCTGGACCAGCAGCTCGCCCCAGTCGATGCCGCTCGTCTCGGTCGCGATGCCGACGGCCCGCGCCAGCACCGTGCCCAGCAGGGCCGCGCCGATACCGATCAGCAGGTGCAACCAGATCGGCATGTTCTGCCGGCCCGGGACGACCAGGCGGCCGAGCGCGCCGACGATGAGACCAACAACGATCGCAGTGATGATGCCCCACACGGTGAACTCCACGGTCGCCCTCCTTCAAAGAATGTTCGACACACGATGTGTGCTTCCTGTCGTGACCGCTAAGTGCCCGACCCGCCGAAATCCCAAACCGACTCACCGTGGATGACAACGCCAGACGTCAATGCCCGACGGGTGCGTCGGTTGGCGCGGAAGCGCGTCCACACAGGTAGGAGCCCATGTCGTCGACCCGACCGCCCCGCAACAGTCCCAGAAAAATTTTCCGGCCAGGTGGATCACACCTCCACACCCCGCACCCAACAGACCGGGAGGATCAGGGCAAGGTGCGCCAGGGCAGAGGCAACTTCGGGGAAAGTGCTGCCTCAACACAACTCCAGGCAGCACTTTCCCCGAAGTTGCGCGGATCTTGGCCACGCCCGGCGGTGTCGAACGTCGGAACTACTTCTTCCCGGCAGCCTTGCCGTCGCCGGAGTCGGAGGAGAGGGCGGCGATGAAGGCCTCCTGCGGCACCTCGACGCGGCCGACCATCTTCATCCGCTTCTTGCCTTCCTTCTGCTTCTCCAGCAGCTTGCGCTTACGGCTGATGTCACCGCCGTAGCACTTGGCGAGCACGTCCTTGCGGATCGCCCGAATGGTCTCCCGGGCGATCACCCGACTGCCGATGGCCGCCTGGATGGGCACCTCGAACTGCTGGCGGGGGATCAGGGTACGCAGCTTGGCGGCGATGGTGACGCCGTAGTTGTACGCCTTGTCCTTGTGCACGATGGCGCTGAACGCGTCCACCGGCTCGCCGTGCAGCAGGATGTCCACCTTCACCAGCTCGGAGGCCTGCTCGGTGGTGGGCTCGTAGTCGAGTGACGCGTAGCCCTTGGTGCGGCTCTTCAACTGGTCGAAGAAGTCGTAGATGATCTCCGCCAGGGGCAGCGTGTAGCGCAGCTCCACCCGGTCGGCGGAGAGGTAGTCCATGCCCAGCAGGGTGCCGCGCCGGCCCTGGCAGAGCTCCATCACCGCGCCCACGTAGTCGTTGGGCGTCAGCACGGTGGCGCGCACGACCGGCTCGTACACCTCGGCGATCTTGCCGGTGGGGTACTCGCTCGGGTTGGTCACGACGATCTCCTCGCCGTCGTCCGTGATCGCCCGGTAGACGACGTTCGGCGCGGTGGAGATGAGGTCGAGGTTGTACTCGCGTTCCAGCCGCTCCCGGATGATCTCCAGGTGGAGCAGGCCGAGGAAGCCGCAGCGGAAGCCGAACCCGAGCGCGCCGGAGGTCTCCGGCTCGTAGTCCAGGGCGGCGTCGTTGAGCTTGAGCTTGTCCAGTGCCTCACGCAGGTTGGGGTAGTCGGACCCGTCGATCGGGTAGAGGCCCGAGTAGACCATCGGCTTCGGGTCCTTGTAGCCACCCAACGCCTTGGCTGCCGGCCGGCTGTTGATGGTGACCGTGTCACCGACCCGGGACTGCCGGACGTCCTTCACACCGGTGATCAGGTAGCCGACCTCGCCGACACCGAGCGCCTCGGCCTTCACCATCTCGGGCGAGATGACGCCGATCTCCAGCAACTCGTGCACGGCGCCGGTGGACATCATCTTGATCCGGTCCCGGGCGCTGATCCGGCCGTCGATGACCCGGACGTACGTGACGACGCCGCGGTAGACGTCGTACACCGAATCGAAGATCATCGCCCGGGCGGGCGCCTCGGCGTCACCGACCGGCGGGATGAACTGCCGGACGATCTCGTCGAGCAGGTACGGGACGCCCTCGCCGGTCTTGCCGGAGACCCGGATGCAGTCGGCGGGGTCGCCGCCGATCAGGTGGGCCAGCTCCTCGGCGTACTTCTCCGGCTGGGCGGCCGGCAGGTCGATCTTGTTGAGCACCGGGATGATGCGCAGGTCGTTCTCGAGCGCCAGGTAGAGGTTGGCCAGGGTCTGCGCCTCGATGCCCTGCGCGGCGTCGACAAGCAGCACGGCGCCCTCGCAGGCAGCCAGCGACCGGGACACCTCGTAGGTGAAGTCGACGTGCCCCGGGGTGTCGATCATGTTGAGCACCGCGTGCTCGCCGGCCCGCTCACCGTCGCGGATGGTCCACGGCATGCGGACGGCCTGGCTCTTGATGGTGATGCCGCGCTCGCGCTCGATGTCCATCCGGTCCAGGTACTGGGCGCGCATCTGCCGGGGGTCGACCACACCGGTGAGCTGCAGCATCCGGTCGGCCAGGGTCGACTTCCCGTGGTCGATGTGGGCGATGATGCCGAAGTTCCGGATGCGACCGGGGTCGGTGGAACCAGGAGCATTCGCGCCGGGATCGAGCTTCGGTGGCACAGCGGTCCGTTCTGGTCGGCTGACGTGAACAGGCCGGCGCGCC
Source organism: Micromonospora sp. NPDC005215 (assembly GCF_040607915.1). Classification (NCBI taxonomy): domain Bacteria; kingdom Bacillati; phylum Actinomycetota; class Actinomycetes; order Micromonosporales; family Micromonosporaceae; genus Micromonospora; species Micromonospora sp. NPDC005215. The sequence continues at coordinate 53,745 of NZ_JBEXHQ010000026.1, forward strand.
GCCGACCCCCTCTATGTTCCCACGCCGCCGGGGTGCGCCCGCTGCGCGGGCGACGGATCGGCCCGCGGCCCTCACTCCAGCGGCGGCTCGACGAAGAGCGCGGCCAGTCGGGGCAACCGCCGACGCGCCTCCTCCTCGTCGTCGAAGTCCCAGAAGTCGTTGAGGTCCGGCGTCCGCACCGGCTCGCGGTCCGCCGGCAGGTCGGTAGCGGTGGCCTTCCGGTACGCGTCCCAGGGCACCGACAGCATCCGCTCGGCGGAGAACTCCTCGCCGCTGAGCGAGGCCGCCCGCACCTGGGGCAGTTCGGCCAGGGAGTCCGGTTCGGCGACCGCGCGGGCGAAGACCGCCCGCCCCTGGGCCATCAGCCAGCCCCGGAAGTGCTCGAAGCCGTCGGCCGAGGCGCCACCGTTGATCAGGTACGCCGCACCCCACAGGTCCGCCTTGTGCGAGGCGGCCAGCACCCGCGTCTGGTGCCGGGCGTACCCGACGATGTCCTCCGGGTCGCGCTCGGCGAGCAGCGCGACGGCCCGCGCGGCGACCGGCCCGGGTTCTCCCCCACCGCCGGCCCGAGCCTCGTCGATCAGCTGCCAGAAGTCCTCGGTCCTCATGGCTTGGCAGTCTGGCAGTGTCGCAGTGCGGCGCGCACGTACCCCGGGGCAGCATGGTGTGGTGTCCCCTCCCCCGCTGCCGCCGGTGCCCTACCACGCGAGCGCCCTGCGCCCGTCGTGGCCGACGCTGCCGGCGGCGCTGCGGGCCGCGGTCACCGACCGGCTCGGCGCGCCGGTGGTCACCGCCCGGGTCGCGGGCGCGGGCTTCACCCGCGGCTTCGCCGCAGTGCTGGACACCGCCGACGGTGGCCGGGCCTTCGTGAAGGCGGCGCCCGCCGCCGAGCAACCGCATCTGGTCGACTGGTACGCCCGGGAGGCCGCGATCCTCGACCGGCTGCCGGCCGGCCTGCCGGCGCCCCGCCCCCGGTGGACCCTGTACGAAGCTGGCTGGTTCGCGCTCTGCACCGACGCCGTCGACGGCCACACCCCGCGCCTGCCCTGGGTGCCCGCCGAGTTGGACGCGACCCTCGCCGGGTACGCGGAGGTCGCCACCGCCCTGGCCGACCCGCCGGCCGAGTTGGCCGCGCTCGGCCTGCCGCAGCTGGCCGACCTGGCCCGCTCGGACATCCTCTGGTGGGAGGAGGTCGCCGCCGGGCGCGAGCCGGCCCCACCACTGCCCGCTCCGGCGCGGGGCCGCCTGGCCGAGCTGGTGGCGCTGGAGTCCCACCTCCCCCGGTACGCCGCCGGGGCGACCGGCCTGATCCACGGCGACCTGCGGGTCGACAACGTGTTGATCGACGCGGACGGCCGAGCCTGGTTCTGCGACTGGACCTGGGTGTGCTCCGGGCCGGCCTGGTTCGACCTGGCCGGTCTGCTGCTCACCGCGTACGCCAGCGGCCTGGACGCGGACCGGCTCTTCGCCGTGCACCCGGCGACGGCGGGCGCGCCCCCGGACGCGCTGGACGCGACCCTGGCCGCACTGGCCGGCTACTACCTCACCGGCGCCGCGGCGGCTCCCCCGACCGCCTCGCCGCACCTGCCCGCCCACCAGCGGTGGAGCGGTGAGCAGTCGCTCGACTGGCTGGCTCACCGCCAGGGCTGGCGGTAACGGCGGCCCTGGCCCGGCGGCCCTGGCCCGGCGGCCCTGGCCCGGCGGCGCTGCGGCCCTTCTCGTGATCAACTCGGGTTCGCTGATACTGGGGTGTCACCTCGCTGGGGATGCCCCGTTTTCGGTGAAGCCGAGTGGATCAGGCAGCGGGCCGCGACCCGTGGCGCACCCCGTTTGGCCGAGCCGTTTTGGCTCGTCCCGGGCGACCTGGTAACCTGGCTCTTCGCGCAGCGATGACGCATGTTCGTCATCTCGCGCGCAGAAGCTGACCAACCCGAGCTATCAAGACGAGGCTGTCGCGTGGCGAACATCAAGTCCCAGATCAAGCGCAACCGGCAGAACGAGAAGGCCCGGCTGCGCAACAAGTCGGTCAAGTCGTCGCTGAAGACCGCCGTCCGGAAGTTCCACGAGGCTGCCGAGGCCGGTGACGTCGATAAGGCCACCGCGCTCATGCTGGACGCCTCTCGCAAGCTGGACAAGGCCGTCAGCAAGGGCGTGATCCACTCCAACCAGGCCGCGAACCGCAAGTCCGCGATCGCGAAGCGCGTGGTTGCTCTCTCCGTCTGACGACTTCACCGTCAGACTGATTCGGAAAGCCCCGGGCCTCGGTCCGGGGCTTCCGTGTGTCCGCAGACCGGCATTGTGTCCGCAGACCAGCCGCTCAATTCCGACGGGTCGGATCGATCTGACGGGTCGGGCTCAGCGTGACGGGTCGGCGCGACGGGTGGGCGGCGCCGGATCGGCGGTGATCACCACGCCGCTGACGCTGTGCGAGATCCACTCCACTTGGGCTCGGCCGACCACCGGCTCCATCTGCCGGCGAAACCGATCCCGTTCCTGCTCGGGCACGAGCGCGGCGGAACGGACCACGATCGCGGCCACCATGTCGTTGAGCTTGACCATCGCCGCCACCACGGCGGGCAGCACCAGTACCGCCCACCAGGTGACCAACTCGGCGAGGGCGAGCAGCACGGCCAGCGCGATGGTGCCCTCGAAGAAGAGGAAGCACAGCACGCCGCCGGGGTTGACGAACCGCAGGCCGAGGAGTCGCGCGTAGAGCGGCCGATAGCGCTCCTCGTCGACGGCGACAGTGGCCCACGCCGGGCGGTTCGTCCCCGTCACCTGGTGCCGCCGTGCCGGGCTGCCGCAACCGAGAAGACCGCGCGCTCCAGGGCGTACGCCCGGTCGTCGGAGCCGCCCTTGACGGCGGCGTTGCACTCGGCGGCGACCTGCATGGCCCGGACCAGGCCCTCCGGCGTCCAGCCGCGCCCCTGCCGCTGCGCCCGCTCGATCTTCCAGGCGGGCATGCCGAGGCTGCTGGCGAGCTGGTACGGGTTGCCCCGCCCGGCCGACGCCACCCGGGCCACCGTGCGTACCCCGTCGGCGAGGGCGTCGGCGATGGGCACCGGGTCGACCCCGACGTGCAGGGCCCAACGCAGCGCCTCCAGCGCTGCCGGCACATCACCGACCATGGTGGCGTCCGCCACCGTGAAGCCGGTCACCTCGACCCGACCCCGGTAGTAGCGGCTCACCGTGTCGGCGCTGATCCGCCCGTCGGTGTCGGCGATCAGTTGGGAACAGGCGGCAGCCAGCTCGCGCATGTCGTTGCCGACCGCCGCGATGAGCGCTTCGGCGGCGTCGTCGGTGCACTTTCCGCCGGCCCGGCGGATCTCGTCACGGACGAAGGCCACCCGGTCGCGGTGCCCCTTGAGCTTGGCCGCCGGGACGACCGTCGCGCCGGCCGCCCGCAGCCCGTCGGCGAACGCCTTGCCCTTGGCGGCACCCAGGTGCAGCACGAGCAGCTGGACGTCCGGGTCGGGATTCTTCGCGTACGCCAGCAGCGCCGCGACCAGGTCCTTGCGGGCGTCCTGGCCCGAGCGCAGGATCAGCAGCCGCCTCCCGCCGAACAGCGAAGGGCTGAGCATCTCGGCGATCTCGCCGACGGTGAGCACACTGGCCTGGTATTCGCGGACGTCCACCTCGGGGTCGACACTGCGAACCTTCGCGACAGCTTCGGTGACCGCGCGCGTGGCGAGCAACTCCTCGTCACCGAGGACGAGCAGAATGGGGGCGAGGTTGGCGGCGGTCACGCCGCCCATATTCGCACGGCCCACGTCGGGATCGTGCCTGCTCATTCGCTGCTTGGTCGGCGCAGCCCGCACTCAGCGCAAATCCAGACATCTATCTCAATTGCCGCTTAATCTACAATTTGTTTCGCCAGGTTCGGTCGGACGCGCGCTGACCGGCACCCTGCCGGCCGTCTCCACGAAGCCCCGCCCCTGATCCACGCCGTCAGCTCAGGATTGTCGGCCCGGTGGGATGCCTCGTCGGACCACGGCCAGGCCACCACCGGTCCGGATCGCCGCCAGGTCGCCGTCGGTGTCGGTGCGCAGCACCCGGGTGCCGCCCCTGCTCAGCCGGGCGAGCAGCCCCGGGTTCGGATGGCCGTAGGTGTTGCCGCTGCCCACCGGCACGAGCGCGACCGCCGGGCGCACCGCGTCGAGGAAGCTCGGGTCCTGGTACGCCGAACCGTGATGCGCGAGCTTCAACACATCCGCCCGTAACTGGTCGGGCGTCGTCCGCGTCAGCAACGCGTGCTGCTCCTCGGTCTCGGCGTCCCCGGGCAGCAGGATCCGCACTCCGCCCACCGTGGCCCGCAACACCAGTGAGTTGTTGTTCGGGTCGGACCTGGTGCCGGCCAGCGGGTACGGCGGACCGAGCACCAGCAGGTCGACGCCTCCGATCGGGTGGCGCGCGCCGGCCACGGTGGTGAGCAGCGCAGCCCGTCCGGCGGTCGCCGCCGCCCGGACCAGGTCCCGGCCACTCTCCGGATCTGTCGAGGACGGCACCAGCACGGCACCCACCCGTCGTCCCCGGAACACCCCGGCCACTCCAGCCACGTGGTCGGCGTGGAAGTGGCTGATCACCAGCAGCGGCACCTCGCGTACGCCGAGCCGACGCAGGCAACCGTCCACCGCGCTCGGCTCCGGCCCGGCGTCCACCACCACCGCCCGGCCGGCGCCGACCGGCAGCACCAGGGCATCGCCCTGACCCACCGCGCAGGCCACCACCACCCAACCCCTCGGCGGCCAGCCTGACGACGCCAACCGCACCGGAAGGGCGCCCAGGACTGCGGCGACGCCGACCACTGCCACCAGCCGGCGCACGACGGGCCGGCGCACCGCGACCAGCAGGGCGACCGTCAACACGGCCAGCAGTAGTGCCCCCGGCACCCCGCCGGGCCACGGCAGGGTGCCGCCCGGCAGTCGGGTGCCCTGTCGGGCGATGACCACGAGCCACCACGCCGGCCAGCTCGCCAGCCAGGCAAGGAACTCGGCACCGCCCGGCCAGATCGGCGACACCACGGCCGCCAGCACGCCCAGCACTGTCGCTGGCGCGATGGCAGGCACGGCCAGCAGGTTGGCGGGCACCGCCACCAGGCTGACAGTGCCGGAGATGCCGGCGACGACCGGCCCGCACGCCAGTTGCGCGGCCGCCGGGACGGCCAGCGCCTCCGCCAGGCCGGGCGGCACGCCGCGCCTCCGCAGCCCGTCCCGCCAGCGCGGCGCGAGCAGCAACAGACCACCAGTGGCCAGGACGGAGAGCGCGAACCCGGGATCCCCGGCCAACTCGGGGTCGACCAGAATCAGCACGGTGACGGCGGCGGCCAACGCGGGCAGCGCGGCGCGGGGACGACCGGCGGCAAGCGCGGCGAGCCCGATCGCCCCCATCGTCGCGGCCCGTACGACACTCGGCGACGGGCGAACCAGGATGACGAAGCCCACCAGCGCCCCTGCGCAGAGCCCGACGGCGAGCCACGGACCGGCTCGCGACCAGCGAGCCAGCAACAACACCGCGCCAACCACGATCGCCACATTGCTCCCCGACACGGCATTGAGATGTGTCATCCCGGTGGCCTGGAAGTCCTCCTCGACGGCGGGCGGCAGTCGGCTGGTGTCTCCCACGACCAGCCCCGGCAGCAGCCCACCCGGATCGTCGGGCAGCGGCGCGCAGGCCCGTTGCAGACCGGCACGCAGGGTGCCGGCGGCACGCTGCGCCCAGGACGACTCACCGTGCCGCTGCGGCGGGCCGTTGGTGCTGAGCACGGCTGCGGTGAGGTCACCACCGCGTGGAACGTCGAGCCGACCGTCGGCGGTGAGGCGTTGCCCGGGTAGCAGCCCACGCCAGGCCGGGTCGGTGGCCAGGACGAGCAGCCGCACCGACGCGTGGATTCGGCGGCCATCGGGGTCGGTGAGCCGGACCAGTTCGCTCGGCACCAGCAGCATCCCCGTTCGCCCGGCGGAACGGATCGGGCGCGGATCGTCCCGGACCACCACCTCGGCGGTGACCAGAGCGCGCTGCTCGGCCAGGGCACGGATCGGCGGTGTGTCCCGGATGGCGAGCTGAGCTGCGGTGGCCGCCCCCGCGCAGACCACGCCGAGGCCGACCGCGACGGCGATCCAACCGTAGCGGCGCGCAGCGGCCCGAGGACGACCGAGGCGCCCGAGCAGGTGCAGGGCGTTGCACGCGGTCAGGATGGTCATCAATGCGGCCACCAGCAGGAGCGAGCGGGTGCCGAGATGCAGGCCGGCGAGCGCGGTGAGCCAGGCGGCCACGGCCAGCCCGGCGAGCCGCAGATCCGGTGGCGGGGTCTGGTGCTGGGCACCGCTCAAGCCGTCGTCGGGCGGCGACGGGTTGCCGGTGACAGGGCTGCGGTTCATACCGTCACCAGGTCCTTGAGCTGCTCGTACCGGGTGTCGCCGATCCCGTCGACCTGGCGCAGGTCGCCGACGGCCTTGAACCCGCCGTGCTGGTCCCGGTGGTCGAGGATGCGCTGGGCGAGCACCGGCCCGACCCCGGGCAGCGCGTCGAGCTGCGCCAGGGTGGCGGTGTTGAGGTTCAGCGGCCCGGTGGCCGGTGCCGTCCCGCCCGCCGCCGGCCCGCCCGGCACCGGCGGCGGCGTCACCCCGACCACGATCAACTCGCCGTCGGTGACCTTGCGAGCGGGGTTGAGCAGCGCCACGTCGACCCCGGGAAGTGGGCCGCCGGCCGCCTGCACCGCGTCGGCGAGCCGGGACCCGGCCGGCAACCGCACCAACCCGGGCTTGCGGACCTTGCCCGCGACCGCCACCACCAGCTCCCCGGAGCCGGACGCGCTGCGGTCGCTTGCCGGAGTGGTCGCGGTGGCCTCGCTGCCCAGTGGTGCGACCGGCTCGGCGTGCGGCCGGGACCACCAGGCCCATCCGGCGGCGGCCAGCACCACCACCGCCGCGACGACAGCCAGCGCCCGCACACCGCGTCGCCCTGGGTCGAACGCGCCAGGGCCGGACAGCCGCGGGGCCGCCGAGCCTTCCACGGCAAGGGGTACGCCCGCGTCCGGCTCCGCCAACGGCGCCCCGGCCCGGGATGGCAGCACCCCGGCCAGAGGTACGCCCACGAGCGGCACCCCTGCCGGCGGTGATGACACGTCCAGCGGCGCGTCCGTCAGCCGGCGCAGGCGCTGGCGTACCTCGGTCTCCTCGTCGTGCGACACAGGGCGACGCTATGGCGACGGCGGAGGCGGTGGGGTGTGGCGGCGGCGCCCTGTGGATAACCGATGCCACTGTGGACAACGCCCTGATCAAGCACAGATCTGCTAACGGTCTCAGCGGCACCCGGGGCATGGGTAACAAGACCGGAGGTGGTGCCCCGGCGGCGCTGCGCCGCCACCACACCAGGCACAGAAAACGCTGGCGTAGGGCCGGTGGGTCGGCAAAGATCCGACGGCGAAGGGGGGCCTCGTGCGGACTCGACTACGGCGGATACGGATCGACGGGTGCACCTTCGTGTGGCGCGCGGTGATTCACTGCGTGCCGGGCGGCGGCGACTGCCACCGGGGCATCCGCGTTCGCGCCTGGGGCGCCGGCAAGACCAGCCAGAAACTCGAGGTGGATCTGCTGTCGATCACCGGGCCATCGCGGTGGGAGGCGTGTGCGACAGACGACAGCTATCCCACGGCCGTCGACGTGCGGGCAGTCATCAGCTATGCGCTGGAGAACGGTTGGCAGCCAGAGCGGCGAGGCGGAACGTTCGTGCTGTCCGAGCGCGAACATGGTGCCCGGTTCTCGCTGCCGGGTTTCCTGCTGGCTGACCCCGTGCGCACGGCCGAGAGCGCGGACCCCACGGCGCAGGTGACCCGCGCCTACGAGGCTCAGCAGCGAGGCTGACGGCCGGCGGGCTGCGACACAAAGCCTCGAGGGCGCCGACGCGCGGGCTACGCCGTCTCAGTCGGGCATTGCCGCTGCGTGGCTCGCCGCCAGGCTCAGGAGCCGTCGCCGGTCGGTGTCCGGGTCGAACGCGTCCCCGAGTGAGATGTCCCGGCTGGCCCGCGTGACTGGCTGGTCAAGCGAAGTACGTGCTGCTCACCCTTCCGGTAGGGATGCTCGGCCATCTCGATGGCATTTACGAGCTGGCTCGGCAGCACGGACTACGCGGCTACAGCGGGGTGGCCGACGAAGCGTTCTAGACGAGTAATTCCTCACCCTGGCTCGGGCTGTGGCCGGCGGCCTGGCGGTCACCTCGGCGGGGGCGGTTGCAGTAGTGGGCGGTATACCTCAGAGTCATATTCATACCTCTGAGGTATACCGCTCATCAGCACATCGAGATGGCGGGCAGCCACAACGGATGGCGAGCACCCTCCCTGCGTCCGCAGCCCGTCCTGAGTTGGGACTTACTCAACCAGGGTTCCGGCCGTCGGGACGGGTGGTGCCGCCGCCCTCCCCGCTCACTACAGGTACGGCCGAGTGATGATCTCGATCGCGTGACCCGCCGGGTCCATGAAGTAGAAACCCCGTCCACCGTGCTCGGTGTTGGTCTCGCCCTCCCGCTTCAGCTGCGGGTCGGCCCAGTAGGTGATGCCGCGCCCCTCGACAAACGCCAGGCATCGGGCGAACAGCTCGTCGTCGACCAGAAACGCGTAGTGCTGCATCTGGATGTCCACCGGCGGCTCGGCGAACTGGAGCAACACACCCTCGTCCAGCTGGACGTTGACGAACGGCCCCCACGACGGCGTATCCGGCAACTCGAACAGCTCCCGGTAGAACGCCGCCGAGGCGTTCTTGTCCTTGGTGGCGATGATGGTGTGGTTGAACGTGACTGTCATGCGTACCGTCTCTCGGTCGATCCGAAGACCCGACCGGAGGCCCAGAGCCCTCCGCAGCCACAGCGATGACGAAGCCCCGAGGGCACCGACGCCCCCGGACCCCGCACGAGAGACGCGCACATCGCGTCGATCTCGGCGTGGTGGCTGAAGTAGCCAGAACCTCCGGGGGGTAGGCCCATCTGGGGCGCGCACGGAGGCTAACACGAACGGCGTGGGCCGGATCATTCACCGATCTCCGCTGAAGTCCAGGAGAATCGATCATGCCAACGAGACCACCGCACTACCGCCGCGTGGCGGACGACGTCGAGCAGAAGATCCGCTCGGGCGGATACTCGCCGGGCCAACAACTGCCATCGGTGTCCGAGATCGGTGAGCTCTACAACGTGGCACGCTCCACGGCCTACCGAGCCGTCAAGGAGTTGCACGAGCGGAACCTGGTCTACGGTCAGCAGGGGCAGGGCGTCTTCGTCGCCGACAGGTAAAAATCCGAACGGTCCGCCGTCAGCGGGCCTCCGGGTCGAGGCCGAGCACGGCTCGTCCCCCGTCCACCGGCAGGATCACCCCGTTGACGAAGCTCGCCGCAGGTGACAGCAGGTACGCGACGGCCTCGGCCACCTCGTCGACCCGCCCGATGCGGCCCACCGGGTGCAGCCGATTCAGCTCGGCGTCGATCCACTGGGCCTGGGTGGGCTCCTGCGCGGCCAGGAATTCGGTGTGCCGCTCGGTGGCGATCGAGCCGAGCGCTACCGCGTTGGCGCGGATGCCGTGCTTGCCGTACTCGACGGCCAGCGCCCGGGTCAGCCCCTCCACGGCGGCCTTCGCCGTCGCGTACGGCAGGGCACCTGACACGGGCCGGCGGGCCTGGTGCGACGAGACGTTGACGATCGCGCCGCCGGCGGCGCGGGCCAGGAACCGGCGGACGGCCACCGCCGCGCCCACCACGGCCGGGCGCAGGTTCAGCCCGATCAGGTCCAGGACCGTGTCGGCCGACGCGGAGTGCAGCGCGGCGTCGCGGAACACCGCCGCGTTGTTCACCCAGCCGGTCAGGGGCGCCGCGCGTTCGGCCAGGTCGGCGGCGTGCTCGGCCACCCGCTCGTCGGCGGCGTCCCCGAACACCGCGACGAGTCGGTCGGCGGCCGGGTGCCCGGTCAGCCAGTCGGCCGCGTCGGCGTCGCGCTCCAACACGACGACTGTGGCGCCGGTCGCCACCAGGCGTTCCACGACGGCCCGGCCGACACCGCGACCACCGCCGGTCACGACACACGACGTGGGCACCGCTCAGCGCTCCGGTCGGCGGTGGACGACCACGCAGGCCAGCCCGGGGCCGGCATGCGCGCCGACGACCGCGCCCGCCTCGGAGACGTACGTGTCGTGCAGCCGGTCACCGAGGCGTTCGGTCAGCGCGGTCCGCAGCGCCTCGGCCCGTTGCGGCGCGGCCAGGTGATGCACCCCGAGGTCCACGTCGTCGTCCCCGGCCACCTCGACGGCCAGGTCCACGAGCCGGGCCACCCCCCGGCTGGCGGTGCGGACCTTCTCGCGCAGCACGATCGCACCGTCCGGCATGTGCATGATCGGCTTGACGGACAGGGCGGTGCCGAACAGCGCCTCGGCCGCGTTGATCCGGCCGCCTCGGCGGAGAAACTCCAGCGTGTCGACGTAGAAGAAGACGGTGGTGCGGGCGACTGCGGCGAGCGCCGCGTCGCGTACCCCGGCGAGGTCGACGCCGACCTCGGCGGCGGTGGCGGCCGCGATGGCCGGGAAGCCCAGCCCCATGCCGGCGGAGCGGCTGTCCACGACCTCGACCCGGCCGTCCAGGTCGGCCGCGGCCAGGCGGGCGGCCTCCACCGTGCCGGACAGCGCGGCGGAGAGGTGCACCGAGACGATCCCGTCCGCGCCGGCGTCGAGCAGTTGACGGTACGTCCGGGCGAACTGGTCCGGCGCCGGGCGGGAGGTGGTGGCCCGTACCCGCCGGGCGCTCAGCGCCACTGTGGCATCGGCCGGCTGGGTTTCCACCCCCTCCAGCCCCTCCGCGCCGTTGAGCACGACGGTCAACGGGACCACTGTCAGCCGGTGCGCCTGCAACAGCTCGGGCGGAAGATAGGCGGTGGAGTCGATGACGACCGCGACGGGCATGCCCGGCACGCTAGCCGATCGAAGCCCCCAACGCCGAGGCGCGAGCGCTCAGATCGCGTCGACGGCGACCGGAGCGGTGACCAGGCCGACGTTGTGCGCCCGCAACTGCCAGCCACTGACGTCCTGCGCACGCCCGATCGTCGGCGCGCGGTCGTCGTGCCGTAGCTCGCTCCAGTGGCAGTTGGCCAGGGAGCCGATGGTGCGCAGCACGCCGGTGTCCCAGCCGAGCAGGTGACCGATGCCCTGCCGGGAGCCGCCACCGTGGGTGGCGATCACCACAGTGCCGCCCGGTGTGGCGTCGGCTGCTTCCCGCAACGCGGTGCCGACCCGCTCGCCGAGGTCGTGCAGGGGCTCCAGATCCGCGCCCGGATCGGGGTCGCCGGCCCGCCAGCGGGTGTACTCCTCTCCGAAGCGTTCGGCGACCTCGGTGAGGTGCAGGCCCTGCCACTGGCCGAAGTGCCGCTCGCGTAGCCGGGCGTCGGTGCGAACCGGAAGCCCCGTCAACGCGGCGAGCGCGGCGGCGGTCTCCACGGCGCGGCTCAGGTCGCTGGCCACGATGGCGTCGGGCCGCAGCGCCGCGAGCAGCGGCGCGGCGGCGCGGGCCTGGTCGCGACCCAGCTCGTTGAGGGGTACGTCGGTCTGCCCCTGGACGCGGTTGGCGGCGTTCCAGTCGGTGTTGCCGTGCCGCCAGATGATCAGTCGGGTCATTCGGCGGCGGCGGACCCGCTGGCGTCGGCCTCGACCAGGTCGCGATCGACGAACGGGATGGTGGGGCAGTCCTTCCAGAGGCGGTCGAGCCCGTAGAACTCGCGCTCCTCCGTGTGCTGGACGTGCACCACGATGTCGACGTAGTCGAGCAGCACCCAACGGCCACCACGCTCGCCCTCGCGCCGCACCGGCTTGGCCTTGTCCGGCAGCTCCAGCAGGCTCTCCTCGATGGCGTCCACGATGGCCAGCACCTGACGCTCGTTGGGGGCAGCGGCGAGCACGAACGCGTCGGTGATGGCGAGCTGGTCGCCGACGTCGATGATCGCGATGTCCTGCGCCTTCTTGTCGGCGGCGGCCTGGGCGGCCGCCATTGCCAGCTCGTAGGCGCGTTCGGAAACTGTCACCGTTCTCCTTCGATCAAGCGTGCGATCCTCCAAGCGTCTCATACCCGGCGACGCCGCGACCGTGCAGTTCTGGTCGGTTAACTGCACAAACTGGTCGGAATCCGGCGTGGTCAGCGTTGATAGAGGCTCCGCTTGGCGATGTACTGCACCACACCGTCGGGCACCAGATACCAGACCGGCTCGCCTCGGGCCACCCGGGCGCGGCAGTCGGTCGACGAGATGGACATCGCGGGCACCTGGATCAGGCTGACGGTGTCCGCCGGCAGGTGCTTGTCGGTCAGCGGGAAGCCGGGCCGCGTCACCCCGACGAAGTGGGCCAACTCGAAGATCTCGTCCAGATCCTTCCAGGACAGGATGCGCTGCAGGGCGTCCGCGCCGGTGATGAAGAACAGCTGCACCTTGGGGCCGTACTCGGCCTGAAGGTCGCGCAGCGTGTCGACAGTGTAGGTCGGCCCACTGCGGTCGATGTCGACCCGACTGACCTGAAAGCGGGGGTTGGAGGCGGTGGCGATGACCGTCATCAGGTACCGGTCCTCGGCCGGGCTGACCGGTTCGTCGGCCTTCTGCCACGGCTGCCCGGTCGGGACGAAGACGACCTCGTCCAGGCCGAAACGGTCCGCCACCTCACTGGCCGCGACGAGGTGGCCGTGGTGGATCGGGTCGAAGGTGCCACCCATGATCCCGATCCGCCGGATATCTTCCTCCACCCGATGATCGTAGGCCGACCGTCGGGACCGACGACCCCGGCCCGGGTGCGGGCCGCGCCACGTCCCGCCGGGACACCGGGGTCGATCACCGCGCCGGGTCGCGGCGCGCGGGGGTCGCGGTGGGAGCGCTCGCGGGCATATACTCGTAGACGAGTAGTTGTTCGCGAGCGAGCTTGGAGGGCGTTGTGCCGAAGCGGCGGAAGGTCAGCAACCTGCTTGCGTTGGCCGTGCTGTCCGCCCTGGTCCAGCGGCCGATGCACCCGTACGAGATCGCCACCGCACTGCGCGCCTGGGGCAAGGACCAGGACATGCAGTTCAAGTGGGGCTCCTTCTACACGGTCATCCGCAACCTGGACAAACACCACCTGATCGACGCGGTGGAGAGCGTTCGGGAGGGCCGACGCCCGGAACGCACCGTCTACCGGATCACCGACGCGGGGCGCGCCGAGCTTGTCGACTGGGCCCGTGAGCTGGTGTCCACCCCGATGCCGGAGCATCCCCGCTTCCGGGCCGGGTTGTCCGTCCTCGCCGCGCTGCACCCCGACGAGGCCACCGACCTGCTCCGTCAGCGGCTCGACCTGCTGGACGACGCGCTCCGACGGGACCGCGAGACGCTCGACGCCCACCTGCGGGAGATCCCGCGGCTGTTCCTGGTCGAGTCGGAGTACGACCTGGCCCTACGGGCCGCGGAGGCAACCTGGCTGCGTGCCCTGCTCGCCGAGCTGACCTCGGGCAGCTATCCGGGGCTGGACACCTGGCGGGCCTTCCACGAGACCGGCGAGATACCGGCCGAGCTGACCGGGCTGGCCGAGAGGACCAGCACCCCGACCGCGGAGACCACCGACTGACAAACGGCTCCGGCGGGGTGCGCCAACACCCCGCCGGAGCCCTTACCTCGAACCGACACCTGGAAAGGCACCCGGCCCGAAGCGGCAACCAGAGGATAGCCGGGCGCCCTCCCAGGTCGGTTCGCACGCGCACGAACCGACAGCACCCAGGGAGAGACCAATGACCACGGTACGAACCGCGATCGTCATCGGCGGCGGCATCGCCGGACCGGTGACGGCGCTCGCGCTGCGCCGAGCCGGCATCACCGCCACCGTCTACGAGGCGTACCCCGCCACCGCCAGCGGGGTCGACGGCATCGGCGGCACCCTCGCCCTCGCGCCCAACGGCGTGGCGGCCCTGCGCATGGTCGGCGCGGACGAGGCGGTGACGGCGGTCGCCACCCCGATCGAGCGCAGCGCGATGGCCGTGGGCCGTCGCCGCATCGACCTGCCCACGCTGGCCGGAGTGCCGCCGCTGCGGGTGGTGCACCGGGCCGAGCTGCACCGGGTGCTGCACGACCGGGCGGTCGCCGAGGGCCTCCCGTTCGCGTACGGCAAACGGCTCGTCGACGCCGAGCAGACCGACAGCGGCGTGACGGCCCGGTTCGAGGACGGCAGCAGCGCCACCGCCGACATCCTCGTCGGCGCGGACGGCATCCGGTCCACGGTCCGCGGGCTCATCGACCCGGCCGCGCCCGGTCCCCGGTTCACCGGCCTGCTCAGTTTCGAGGCGGTCGCCCGGCATGAGGTGGGCGTCGAGCCGGGCACTATGACGTTCGCGTTCGGGCAACGGGGCTACTACCTGTACTGGCCGGAGCCCGGCGGCGGCACCCGGTGGGGCGCCAACCTGCCGCAGCAGCGGCCGATGAGCCTCGTCGAGGCCCGTGCGGTGCCGGCGCGACAGTGGTTGGAAACGTTGCTGACCAGCTACGGCGACGACGACCCGGGCCGCGAGCTGATGGCGACCAGCGACGCCGACGCACTCCAGGTGGCCGGCTCGTTGCAGATCATGCCGCCCGTGCCGCACTGGCACCGGGGCCGGATGGTGCTTGTCGGCGACGCGGTGCACGCGCCGTCGAACAGCTCCGGGCAGGGTGCGTCGCTGGCCATCGAGAGTGCGGTGCAGCTCGCCCGCTGCCTTCGTGACCTGCCGGACGTGGAGGCGGCGTTCGCCGCGTACGTGCGGCTGCGCCGGGCCAGGGTGGAGAAGATCGCCGCCCGCGCGGCCCGGATCAATCATGCCAAGGCGCCGGGGCCGGTCGCCCGGACGCTGATGCCGCTGCTGATGCCGCTGATGGTGCGCACGGTGCTGGACCCGGAGAAGACCATCGCCCACGAGCAGCGCTACGTCATCGACTGGGACGCCCCGATCACGACGGAGCTCGCGCTGCGTTGAGCGCTGGGCGCGGGGGCGGCCGGCTGGCCACCCCCGCGCCGGGCCGCTGTCAGGCCGCCGCGGCGGCCACCGCCGTGCGGGCGACCAGCGCGCGGCGCAGGTCGTCGTCGGCGTCGGCGACCACCCGGCGCAGGCCGGGGGTCAGGTCGTCGCGGGCCAGCAGCGCCGCGGCCGCCTCCCGGGTCGGCTGCGCCACGGCGTAGCGGGGAAACGCCAGCTTCGCCACCTGGTCGGCCGTCCACGGGGTACGCCGACGCGCGGCCGACGGCATGTCCGTGAAGTACCGCTCGACGTACGCGGCGGTCAGCTCGGCCTGCTCGGGTTGCCAGAACCCCTCGGCGGTCGCCTCCAGCAGTCGGTTGGACAGCTCGGTGTCCCGCACGATGATGTCCCAGGCCGCCTTCTTCGCGACCGGGTCGGGCAGGGCGGCCCGGCAGCGGGCGGCACGTTCCGCGCCAGTGGAGCTGTTGTCGGCGGCCGCCTCGACGGCGATCTCCGCCTCTCCGGCGGCACCCAGCACCACCAACCGGCGAAGCACCGCCCAGCGCAGCTCCGCGTCGACCCGCAGACCGGCCGGCACGTCCCGGCCGGCGAGCCAGCCGACGAGCAGGTCCGCGTCGGTGGTCGCGGCGATCCACCCCCGCGCCGCGGCCAGCTGCAACGACTCCCCCGCCGGCGCGCCGTCGAGCAGCCGCTGGCAGGCCCCGGCGACCCGGGCCAGCGCCGCGGACCGGGTCAGCGGGTCGAGGTAGCGGTCCACAAGCGACCGGCTGAGCGTGAGCACGTCCTCCGCGATGATCACCTCGGTCTCGGTGGGCAGCGCGGCGGCCATCAGGTCGACCAGGCCGAGGACCGGTCGCTCCCCGTCGGTCGCCGCGTCCAACGCCTCGGCCCAGAGGATCGCCCGGGTCAGCGGGTCACCCATGCTGGGCAGCAGCAGCGCAACCGCGTCCGCCGACGCCGGGTCGAGGCGCACCTTGGCGAAGGTGAGGTCGCCGTCGTTGGGCAGCAGGAGCCGGGCCGCCGGCGTGCCGACCAGCGCCCCCAACACGGTCCGGCCGCCGTCGACAGCGGGGTCGATGTCGATGTCGTCGCGCTGCACGGCGCCGTCCACCGAGTAGCGGCCCACGCCGATCCGGTGCGGGCGCAGCACCGGGTGGGAATCCGGTGCGGTCTGCACCACTGCCACGTCGGTGTAGCGGCCGTCGGCGTCGACGGCGACCTCGGCGCGCAGGGTGTTGACCTGCGGCCGGCGCAACCACACCTCGGCCCAACCGGACAGGTCCCGGCCGCTGGCGGTGGAGAGGCTGGCCAGCAGGTCGGCGAGCGTGGCGTTGCCGAAGCGGTGCTCGGCGAAGTGAGCGTTCAGGCCGGCGAGGAACGCCTCGTCGCCGAGCCACGCGACCAGTTGCCGCAGCACGCTGGCGCCCTTGGCGTACGAGATGCCGTCGAAGTTGAGCAGACCCTCGTCGGCGTCGGCCACCTCATCCGGCGCGACCGGGTGGGTGGAGGGCCGTTGGTCGGCCGCGTACCCCCAGGCCTTGCGACGCAGGGCGAAGGTCGTCCATGCCTGCTCGAAGCGGGTCGCCTCGGCGGTGACCCGGGTGCCCAGGTACTCCGCGAAGGACTCGTTCAACCACAGGTCGTCCCACCAGCGCATGGTGACCAGGTCACCGAACCACATGTGCGCCATCTCGTGGGCGATGGTGGTGGCCCGCTGCTCGCGCTGCGTGTCGGTGACCGCCGAGCGGAACACGTAGTCGTCCCGGAAGGTGACGATGCCCGGGTTTTCCATGGCGCCGGCGTTGAACTCCGGCACGAACGCCTGGTCGTACTTGCCGAACGGGTAGCGCTCGGTGAAGAGCTGGTGGAACCGGTCCAGGCACTGCCCGGTGATGGTGAAGATCTCCTCGGCGTCGGCATCCAGGTGCTCGGCCAGCGACCCGCGGCAGTAGATGCCCAGCGGCACGCCGTCGTGCTCGGCCCGCCGCACGTGGTACGGCCCGGCGATCAGCGAGAAGAAGTACGTGGCCAGCGGCGCGCTGGGGGCGAACTCCCAGCGACCGGGTGCCGGTCTGGCGGCCACCTCGGCGTTGCTGGAGACCGTCCACTCCGGCGGAGCGGTCACCGAGAGGACGACGGGTGCCTTGAGGTCGGGCTGGTCGAACGCGGCGAAGATGCGTTGCACGTTGTCGAGGAAGCTCACCGCGTAGAGGTACGTCTCGCCGTCGGCCGGGTCGACGAAACGGTGCATCCCCTCGCCCGCGTTGGAGTACGTCATCTCGGCCTCGACAACAAGCGTGTTCTCCGCGGCCAGGTCGGTGAGCGGCAGCCGGTTGTCGGTCAACAGGTCGGTGTCGAGGTCGCGGTCGTTGAGGCGTACCGCGAGCAGTTTGGCGGGCTTGACCTCGGCGAAGGTCGCGGTGCCGGGGGTGGCCCGGAACCGGATCTCGACGCGGGAGCCGAACAGCTCCGCGCCAGCGGTCAGGTCGAGGTCCACCTGATAGGACTCGACAGTAATCGCCGCGCCACGCGCGGTCGCCTCTACACGGGTCAGGCTCGGCATCCGCTTATCCTGCCCGATGGGGATCGACACTCGGTCACCACACGACCCTCGGCACTGGAGGAAAGAACAATGGCGCAGCACCCCAAGGGCGACTTCGACCTCTCTCGGGCGGTCTGGCAGCGGGCCGAAGGGGACACCTCCGACAGCGCCGTCGAGGTCGCCTTCGTCGACGACCTGATCGGGATGCGCAACTCGGCCGAGCCCGAGGGGCCGGTGCTGGTCTTCACGCAGGCCGAGTGGGACGCGTTCGTGGCCGGCGCGCAGGACGGCGAGTTTGACCTGGACTGATCGCGCCCGCCGGTGTGCGGTGGCCGCCAACCCGGGATCGGCGACCCCGGGTTGGCGGTCAGCCACGGGCCGGGCCGTCGCCGTCACCCCAACCCAGACCGCCGGGGCCCGGGGCGTGGTGGAAGCCCGGATGATCGGCCACGTCGACGCAGCGTTCGCCGTCCGGGCCGACCGCACCGCAGAACAGCCGCTCGGCCCGCTGCCAGGCGTCGGCCGGCGACAGGGCCGCCGCGCCGAGCGCCACCTCCGGGCGGAGCAGGTTCAACGCCTCCGCGTACGCCACGGCCAGCTCGCGGGCCTCGACCACGGTGGGCGCGGTGAAGCCCAGGTGCACTGTGAAGAACCGGTGCGGCCGGACGGGCCGTCGAGGCGGGCCGATCAGTGACCGCGCGTCACGGCCTCCGCCCAGTGCCCCGACCGTTCGCCGCTGCCGCCACTGCGGCGATGTGTTGTCGCGCATCCGCCCTCCCCATAATTGCCCCACCAGCAGCAAACCAGGTTCCGCCGCTCCTGGGAGGGGCCAGCCGGCGTGCGGTCGGCGCGGGGATTCAGCGGCGGCGACGGGGGTACCCGCAACCGGCCCGGTGGTGACCGGCCGCACCCGCGCGTGAGGAGACCCGATGGCGACAATGCCGGCCGACCGCAGCCCGGACAGCACCCTCGCGTTGCTCCGCACCGGCTACCGGTTCATCGGGGCACGCTGCGAGCGGTACGGCAGCGACGTCTTCCAGACCCGGATCCTGCTCGCACCGACCATCTGCCTGCGCGGTCGGCCGGCGGCGGTGTTGTTCTACGACAACGAACGCTTCCAACGCGCGACCGCCATGCCGCTGCGGGCGCAGCGGACCCTCACCGGTCGGCGGGGCGTGCAGGGGTTGGACGGGCCCGAACACGCCGATCGCAAGGCCATGTTCATGTCGATCATGACGCCGACCGCCATCCAGCATCTCGGCCAGCTCTTCGACGACGAGTGGCGGGCCCGGGTCCCCGCCTGGGAGGCCGCCGGGCCGCTGTCGCTCTACGAAGAGCTGGGCCGCGTGCTGACCCAGGTGGTCTGCGCCTGGGCCGGGGTACCGCTGCCCACGTCGCAGGTCGAGCGGCGCGCCGTCGAACTGCACGCGATGATCGAAGCGCCGGCGGTGGTCGGCCTCCGGCACTGGCGGGGCCGGCTCGCCCGGCGCCGCGCCGAACGCTGGCTCGCCGACCTCATCGAACGGACCCGGGTCGGTCTCCAACGGGCGCCGTCCGGGAGCGCCCTGGCCGTGATCGCCGAGCACCGGGACCGGGAGGACCGGCTCCTCCCCCGGCGGGTCGCGGCGGTGGAGTTGCTCAACGTGCTGCGGCCGGTGGTCGCCGTGGACCAGTACATCGCGTTCGCCGCGCTCGCCCTGCACGACCATCCGGGCTGGCGGGAGCGGGTTCGCGGCGACGGCGAGGCCACCGGGAACTTCGTCCAGGAGGTACGCCGCTACTACCCGTTCTTCCCGATCGCGGCGGCCCGGGTCCGGCACTCCTTCGACTGGCAGGGCCACCACTTTCCCCGGGGCCGACGGGTGCTGCTCGACCTGTACGGCACCAACCACCACCCGACCCTCTGGCCGGAACCGGAGCTGTTCCGCCCGGAACGATTCGCCGGCCGACGCGTGGACCCGTTCGAGCTGATCCCGCAGGGCGGCGGTGACCACTGGGCCGGACACCGGTGCGCGGGCGAGTGGATCACCATCGACCTGATGAAACGGGCGGTCGCCAACCTGACCACCACCATGCGCTACGACGTTCCCGTCCAGAACCTGGCCCTGGACCTGCACCGAATGCCGGCACTGCCGCCCCTCGGCCTGACCCTCGGCAACATCCGCCGCACCGCCTGACCTCCGCCTCGCCGATCAACCCGCTGACCGGCGAGGCGGCGCGCTCGGCGGGTCAGGGGTGCAGGACGCTGCGGAGACAGCCGTCCTGCTTCTTCTCGAACAGCTCGTAGCCGTGGGCGCCCTGCTCCAGGGAGATCGGGTGGGTGGCCAGGTAGCCGGGGTCCATCTCGCCGGCGGCGAGCCGGTCGAGCAGCATCGGGATGTAGCGCTGCGCGTGCATCTGCCCCATCCGCAGCACCAGGGCCTTGTTCATGGCCGCGCCGAGCGGGAACTTGTCGACCAGGCCGGCGTACACGCCGACGATGCTCACCGTGCCACCCTTGCGGCAGGCCATGATCGCTTGGCGGACCGAGGTCGGGCGGTCGGTCTGCAACCGCGCCGCCTGCTTCACCCGGTCGTACGCGTAGGTCGGCCCGACGTCGTGCGACTCCATGCCGACGGCCTCGATGCAGGCGTCCGGCCCGCGCCCGGCGGTCAACTCCCGCAGCGCCTCCAGCACGTCGTTCTCGGCGTAGTTGATCGTCTCGACGCCGACCCGCTCGGCGGCGGTGGCGAGCCGGTCCGGGAACCGGTCGATCATGATGACCCGCTCGGCGCCGAGGAGTTGCGCCGACCGGGCCGCCATCTGACCGACGCCGCCGGCGCCCCAGACGGCGACCACCTCGCCACCGGTGAGCCCGCAGAAGTCCGCCGCCATCCACCCGGTGGGCATCGCGTCGGAGGCGAACACCACCGTGTCGTCCGGCACCCCGTCGGGCACCCCGAACGCGCCGACGTCGCCGAACGGCACCCGGATGTACTCGGCGTGCGATCCGGAGTAGCCGCCGGCGGCGTGCGAGTAGCCGAGGATGCCGGCCGGTGAGTGCCCCCACAGCTTCTCGGTTAACACCGGCTGGGGGTTGGAGTTGTCGCAGAGCGAGTACTGCTCGGTCCGGCAGTACCAGCAACCACCGCAGGCGACCACCGAGCCGACCACCACCCGGTCACCGACCTTGTGCCGGCGTACGCCGGGCCCGGTCTCCACCACCTCGCCCATGAACTCGTGGCCGAGGATGTCGCCCTCCCGCATCGCCGGCAGGTACCCGTTGATCAGGTGCAGGTCGGAGCCACAGACACTGCTGGCCCGGACCCGGACGATGAGGTCCCCCTCGGCGCGGATCCGGGGCTCCGGCACGTCCCGGACCGCCAGCTTTCCGACGCCTTCCCAGCAGAGTGCCCTCACGCCCGTCCTCCCGTCATCAACTTCTCCCGGACCTTGTCGGTCGCCTTCTCCTGCCTGGGGCTACGGCCGGACGGGTCGTCCCGGGTGTCGATCACCTGGCCGCACTCGATCAGCGACTTCACCCGCCGCAGGGTGTCCCGCAGCGCCAGATCGGGGTCGTTCCCACCGATCAGGCCGAACACCCGGCGCACCGGACCCGAGCGGTACCGCAGCTCGGCCCGGATCTCGGTGCCCCGCCCCTGGGGGGCGTCGGCCAGCTCGATCCGCCCCTCCTGCGGCACCGGCCCGTCCTCGACCCGCCACCGCAGCGTGCCCGGCCCGTCGACGGTGATCTCCGCGCGCCACTCCGTGTCGCCGCCGGCCCGGTCGCGGGCCACGCACCGCCAGCGCCGGTCGTCGAGCTGCTCCAGGGTGGCCCACCCGGCCAGCGCGCGGTCCAGCCGTTCCCGGTCGGTCCAGAAGCCGATCACCCCGTCCCGGGACCGGTCCACGGTCACCCCGCGACGTACCACGTACCAGCCGTCCTGCCGCTCCGGCTGATGTCGGTGCCGGCGGCGAGCAACCGCCCGCCCCACACCGACCGCCGTCACCGCGGTGACGCCGAGCACCGCCCATCTCGTTCCGTTGCTTGTCATCTCGTCTCCTCCATCCGGACATCCGGGGATGGACAGCTCTCTCCGGCAGCGCTACCCGGCGTCAGGCGGTCGAAACAACATGTCCGTTTGATCGGCGGGAATGCGGGCAGGTGCTGCTCAACCACCGGTTCACCGCCGTCCTGGCGAGGAGGCACGTCGATGTCCTTGTTCAGCCCACCTGGTGACGCCCGGCGCGCCGCGCGCCGGTGGGGCGTCGACCACGACCGCGCCGGCGCGTCGCCGGTCCACCTGCCGATGACGTACGTGCTGCCGCTGCGCTGGCACGACGACACGGGCCTGGCCGAGTTGACCGGTTACCTGCGGTGGCTGGCCGACCGGGTCGAGGTGATAGTGGTCGACGGATCCGCACCGGATGTGTTCGCGCGGCACGCCGACGCCTGGCGAGGGCTGGTCCGGCACCTCCCGCCCGACGTCACCGCTCCCGGGCTCAACGGCAAGGTGCTCGGCGTACGCACCGGTGTACGCGTGGCGGGCCACGAGCACGTGGTGATCGCCGACGACGACGTCCGGTACGACGAGACCGGGCTGACCGCCGTGCACCGGCTGCTGGGCCGGGTCGATCTGGTGCGACCGCAGAACTACTTCGACCCGCTGCCCTGGCACGCCTGGTGGGACACCGGCCGGACGCTGCTCAACCGGTCGCTCGGGGACGACTACCCGGGCACCCTCGCGGTGCGGCGCAGCACCTTCCTCGCCATGGGCGGGTACGACCCGAATGTGCTCTTCGAGAACCTGGAGCTGATCCGTACCGTGCGCGGGTTCGGCGGTGTCGAGGCCAAGCCGGCCTGGCTGTACGTCCGCCGGCTGCCGCCGGACGCCGCGCACTTCCGGGGCCAACGGGTCCGGCAGGCGTACGACGATCTGGCCCAGCCGGCTCGCCTGCTGACCGCGCTGGCGGTCCTGCCGGGGCTGGCGGCGGCGGTCGCGTCACGCCGGCCCCGGCTGCTGCTCGGCGCGGCGGCCGGGGTGGTCGCCCTGGCCGAGGCGGGTCGTCGTCGCGCCGGCGGCGGTAGGGTCTTTCCGCCGAGCACCGCGCTGGCAGCCCCACTCTGGCTGCTGGAACGTGGCGTGTGCAGCTGGCTGGCGGTCGCCCGACGCCTCCTGCTCGGCGGTGTCCGATACGGCGACACCCGCATCCGCCACGCCTCCCGCCCCACCCGGGCCCTCCGAGCGCCGAGCGCAGTGCGCTGACGAGCGGTATACGCGACAGCTCACGGGCACCGGAGTGCCCGTGAGCTGTCGGTGGTGGGGCGGCGGTGAGGTCAGGGGCTGACCTGGTGCCGAGCCTGCTGGGCCTGGTCCTTGACGTCGTGCGCGGCCGACCGGCTGTCGTCCTTGACCGCGTGCACGGCGTCCTGGGCGGTGGACTTCACCGACTCGGCGGCCTGCTGGGCGGGCTCGCGCAGCTCCTCCTTGAGCTCGCTGGCCACCTGTCCCAGCTTCTCCTTCACCGCGCCGCTGTGCTCGCCGACCCGCTCCTTGAGCTGGGTCGCGGCCTGCTGCTCGCGGCGGGAGGCCGGGATCAGCGACGACGCCAGCCAGCCGACCCCGAACGCGATCAGACCGGCGGCGAGCGGGTTGCCCTGGGACTTCTGCCGGATCACCCGTGGCGCGCTGTGCGCGGCGTCGCTGACGGTGGTCGCCGCCGAGTGCGCGGCGTCGCCGACGCTGGAGGCCGCCGACGAGGCACGGTCGCCCACCGAGTGGGCCGCCTCGCCGGTGCCGTGGCCGAGGTCAGACGCGGTTCCCATGACCTTGTCCCTCACATTCTGCAGAGCGGAACGGGCCCGCTGCTTGCGGTCGTCGACGATGCGGCTGGGGCTGACCTTGTACGCCAGCGCGTCCACATCGGAGCTGAGGCTGTTACGGGTGGCTTCGATCTCGCGGCGGATCTGATCGGGATCGGTGCTCATCGGGTGACTCCCTCCGGGTGCGGCTTGAGCGCGTCGGGGATCCGCTGCACGCTGTCGTTTGTCTGCTTGAGCCCGCGTACGTGCTGGGCGTTCTTCTTGGCCATGGAGTAGAGGACAGCGGCGACCGCGGCCCAGATGACGGCCACGATCAGTGCGGCCAGGCCGGAGTCCATGACGTTGTCCAGGAACTGCCACACGGCGATGGACACGAAGAGCGCCACCATGTAGCCGCCGAAGCCGGCGCCGCCGAAGAGCCCGGCGGCCTTGCCGGCCTTCCTGCCCTCCTGGCGGATCTCGGCCTTGGCCAGCTCGACCTCCTGACGCATCAGCGTCGACAGGTCGGTGGTGACCTGGCGCATCAGGTCACCCAACGAACTGCTCTTCACCTCGTCGGCGCTGTGCGGGGCACCCGCGTCGGGGTGGTAGCCGGAGCCCAGTCCGGGCCCCTGCGTCGGCATGGTCATGCCGTCGTCTCCCTTCGGATGACTCGGCGGCTCACGGGCGGGGGGTGCCGCTGGACGGAACGCCCGGCAGCGGGTCGGTCTGGTTCACCGGCGGCAGCGGCTGCCCGGTGCCGGTCGGCTCGGTGTACCCGCCGGAGGCCGGCTCGGTGTACGTGCCGGGGGTCGGGTCGAGGTAGCCGCCCGGCGGGACAGCGTCCGGCGTCGTGCGGGGCGCCGGTGGCGGCGTCGGGATCACGGCGGTCTGCTCCGGGTCGTACGCCCCCGCGCCCCGGTAGGTCGAGGACCCGTTGCCGGAGTCGTGGCCAGCGGCGGAGACGCCGCGGGTCAGCCGGCCGGCCAACACACCGAGGACCGCCGCGCCGACCAGGAAGGTGCCGGGGTGGCGCCGCGCGTAGTCGCGTACCTCGGTGATCAGGTCGCCGGGCTCGCGCTGCTCAAGCCAGCCGGCGACGCCGTGCACCCGGTCGGCGGCCTGACGGGCCAGCTCGGTCACCGGGCCGGCCTGACCACCCTGCTCGGCCATCGAGTGCATCTCGTCGGCCAGCGAACGCAGTCCACCGGCGGCCCGGCGCTGCTGCTCACCGGCCTGGCTGGCGAGTTGGGTGCGGGTCTCGCCGTACAGGTTGCGGGCCTGCCGGGCCGCCTCGCGGCCGACCTCGGTGCCCTGCTCCTTGGCGGTCTGGGCGACCGCGCCGCCAGCCTGCGCGGCCTCGGAACCGACCTGGCGCACCTGGTCGCGAACGCCACCGCCGTTCGTCGACTCCTGCCCGTACGTGGAAGACGTAGGTGAAAGATCGTAAGACATGATTTCCCTTCCGCTCAGAAAGTCGTAGCGGTTGTACTGGGGGGACGCGGTGCGTTGCCGCGACCGCTGACCATTCACCTACCCTCGGTTTCGGCTTCCATACTTCTTCGTGCATTTCTCTGCGCAGCTGGCTGGATCGACTTCAAAATGGAGGATCGTCGGGCTGCGTCATGTCGCCGCTGCGGACAGTGCGGTTCGCGAGGGCTGGCAGAGCCACGGAGGGGGCAGCGATGGCACGAGACGTGCGAGGTGGCCGACGGGCGGGCCCCCGACCCCGGGTCCAGGTGGCCGCGCTGGTCGTGGCCGGGGTCTTCCTGCTGATCGGCGTTCTCGGCTTCGTCCCCGGCATCACCACCGACTACGGCGAGCTGAGGTTCGCCGGACACCACTCGGACGCGCGACTGCTCGGGCTGTTCCAGGTGTCGATCCTGCACAACGCGGTGCACCTGCTCTTCGGGCTGGCAGGTCTGGTGCTGGCCCGCAGCGTCGCCGGCGCCCGCGTGTTCCTCGCCGCCGGCGGGGCGACCTATCTCGCGCTCTGGCTGTACGGCCTGGGCATCGAGGCGGTCGACGCCGAGAGCGGGGCGAACATCCTGCCGGTGAACGACGCCGACAACTGGCTGCACCTCGCACTCGGCTTCGGGATGCTCGCGCTCGGGCTGCTGCTGTCGAACAAGGCGGGCACCGGCGGGCGCCTGGACAACCCGGCCGAACGGCACTGACCTGGAGCTTTGCGATTTCCCGGTCGCGCCCACCGGGGTAACCGACAGGCGAAGGAGGTACGACATGCCTCGTTGGCTGCGCGACAACGCCCTGGCCGTCGCGCACGCCAGCACCGGCGCGCGAGCGGCGGCGCGGCCGTCAGGCCGCGACCGGCAGTCGCTTGGCGAAACAGACGCTGTACGGGTTGCCCACGTACTCGCCGTAGACCGGGATCTGGTGATAACCACACGAGGTGTACAGCGCGATCGCGGCCGGCAGGTAGGTGCCCGTCTCCAGGCAGACCACCGACTGTCCCTGCCGGAACGCACACTCCTCCAGTGCGGCAAGCAGTTGACGGGCGATGCCCCGCCCCCGGTAGGCGGGCCGGACGTACATCCGCTTGATCTCGCCGGTTTCGGCGTCGATCGACTGGAGCCCGCCACAGGCCACCGCCCGCCCGTGCACCACCGCCGCCAGGTAGCGGACGTCGTCGTGGGGGACGAAGACCTGCTCATCCAACCCACCATCAGCCGCACTCAGCTCACGCTGCTGCGCGATGACCAGGGCGGCGATCTCCGGATCGATGACGGGCCGAGACTCGATCAGCATCACCCCACGCTAGGACGGGTGGATTTCGCGAAGGTTTCCGGAAATCAACCCAATCACGGAGCGCAACGGACTACTCGGCGTCGTCCTCATCGGTGTCGTCGTCGAGATCGTCGGACGAGTCCGCGCCCACCTCGTCCGCCGATCGCACCCGGCGGGCCTTGCGGGCAGCGAGCCGGTCGGCCGCGGAGAGCCGGTTCGACTTCTCCTCCAGGCGGACGTCGGTGCCCCGGTTGCCGGGTACGAAGTCCACGCCCGCGTAGAGCGTCGGTTTCCAGTCGAACTCGCGCTCACCGATCCGGACCAGGTCACCGGGCTCCGCGCCGGCCTTGGCCAGCTTGTCCTCCACCCCGAGCCGGGCGAGCCGGTCAGCGAGGTAGCCGACCGCCTCGTCGTTGTCGAAGTTGGTCTGCTTGACCCAGCGCTCCGGTCGGACACCGCGAACGGTGAACGAGTCGTCCGCCTCGGCGGTGATGGTGAAGCCGTCGTCGTCCACAGCGATCGGGCGGATCACGATCCGGGTCGGCTCGGCGGGCGGCGCGGCCTTGCGCTCCGCCTCGACCAGCTCGGCCATCGCGTAGGTGAGCTCCTTGAGCCCCTCCCGGGTGGCCGCCGAGACCTCGAACACCCGGTAGCCGCGCTCCTCCAGGTCGGGGCGCACGATCTCGGCGAGGTCCCGGCCGTCCGGCACGTCGACCTTGTTCACGGCGACCAACCGTGGGCGGTCGGTAAGCCCGCCGTACTGGCTCAGCTCGGCCTCGATGGCGTCGATGTCGGCGACCGGGTCACGGCCGGGCTCCAGCGTCGCCGAGTCGATGACGTGCACCAGCACGGCGCAGCGCTCGATGTGCCGCAGGAACTCCAGGCCCAGCCCCTTGCCGGTGGCCGCGCCGGGGATCAGGCCCGGCACGTCGGCGACGGTGAAGGTGTGGTTGTCCATCCGGACCACGCCGAGGTTGGGCACGAGGGTGGTGAACGGGTAGTCGGCGATCTTCGGCTTCGCGGCGGAGATCACCGAGATCAGCGACGACTTGCCGGCCGACGGGAAGCCCACCAGGCCCACGTCGGCGACGCTCTTCAGCTCCAGCACGATGTCCAGCTGGTCACCGGGCTCCCCCAGCTCGGCGAAGCCCGGCGCCTTGCGCTTGGCGTTGGCCAGCGACGCGTTGCCCCGCCCGCCGCGCCCGCCCCGAGCCACCTCGAAGGTGGTGCCGGTGCCGACCATGTCGGCCAGCACGGTGCCGTCGGTGGTCTGCACCACGGTGCCGTTTGGCACCTTCAGCACCAGGGTGCGGCCGTTGGCCCCGTCCCGGTTCGACCCGGCGCCGCCCTTGCCGTTGTCGGCCTTGACGTGCGGGTGGAAGTGGAAGTCAAGCAGGGTGGTGACCTGCGGGTCGACGACCAGGGACACGCTGCCGCCGTGCCCGCCGTTACCGCCGTCCGGCCCGCCGAAGGGCTTGAACTTCTCGCGGTGGATCGAGGCACAGCCGTGCCCGCCATCGCCGGCCTGCAGATGCAGAACGACCCGGTCAACGAACGTTGCCACGGCGTCAATCCTTCCAGCGAGGTCCGACCCCGCACTTCGAAAAAAGCCAAACGGGCCGGGACCCGGAGGTCCGCGGCCCGCTTAGCCGGAGAACTACTGCTGCGGAACGATGCTGACGGTCTTACGACCGCGCTTGGTGCCGAACAGGACCGCACCGGCGGACAGCGCGAACAGCGTGTCGTCGCCGCCACGGCCGACCAGGTCACCGGGGTGGAACTTGGTGCCACGCTGCCGGATGATGATCTCACCGGCGCTGACGACCTGACCACCGAAGCGCTTCACGCCGAGTCGCTGGGCCGCGGAGTCACGACCGTTACGCGAGCTGGACGCACCCTTTTTATGAGCCATTGGAGGACGACCTACTTCCCGCTGGAGATGCCGGTCACCTTGACCTGGGTCAACGGCTGGCGGTGACCCTGGCGCTTGTGGTAGCCGGTCTTGTTCTTGAACTTGTGGATCCGGATCTTCGGGCCCTTGGTGTGCGCGGCGATTTCGCCGGACACCGCGACCTCGGCAAGCTTCGCCGCGTCGGTCACCAGGTCGTCACCGTCGACGAGGAGCACCGCGGTGAGCTTCACCGCGTCACCGGGGGCACCGGTGAGCTTCTCGACCTCGATCACGTCGCCCTCGGCGACCTTGTACTGCTTGCCGCCGGTCTTGACGATCGCGTACATCGGAGGCGGACTCCCTGTCGTTGAGGCTGCTGGCGGTCGTCCCCGCGGCGGCTCGCCGGGTAGCAGTGCACGGCGGCGCGGGCACACGGGAACTCGGCACACCAAAGGTGGGCCGCAGGCAAGAGTACGCCATTGCCGGCCCGGACCCCAAACCGGCCCGCCCTGGTCAGCGCGCGCAGAGCTGGTCGAGGCGCTGCTGGAGCCTGTCGAGTTCGGTCTCGTCGATGGACTCGACGTCGGCGCCGAGCGCTGCCACCTCGGTGCCGAGGTCGGTGAGCAGAGTCTTGAGCTGCGGATCGGTAGCCCGCTCCGACTGCTCCCGCAGCTCGGTGCGCCAGCCGTCCAGCGCCGCCTCGGCCCGCCCCCGGGCGGCCTCGGCCGTGCTGCTGTCCCCGGCGCCCACCGCCGCGACCATCCGGCCCAGCTCCGCCACGTACGTCCGGACGGCGGTGGTGCTGGCCTGCTGGGCGGCGGCACAGACCTGCGTGGCGTCCCCCGCCGCAGCACCACTGGCCGGAGGACCGCTCGGCCCGGAGGCCGGGACACCGGTGGTCACGCCGACCGGGCCGGACTCCACGCCCCCCGGCCGGTCGGCGGAGCAGCCAGCCACGTCGAGGAGCACGGTGACCAGCGCGGTGACGGCGAGCAGACGACGCATCTTCTTCTCCTGACCAGGGACGGCCGATCCTGGGCCGGAGCAGCCGCAACGGCGAGGTCCCTCCCCCGTCACTTTGCCGGGGAAGGGACCTCGCCAAACACTTGGCCGGTCAGGCGGTCAGGGGCGCGTCCGCCGGCGGGCGCCACCCCGGCGTGAACGGCGGCGGCCGGCACCACCCTCGGCGCTGTCCTCGTCGCCCTCACCGTCGGCGAGCGCGTCCGGGTCGTCCGCCGCGGCCAGCCGAGCCGACTCCCCCTGCTGACTGTCGGAGACCGCCGGCGCGGCGGCGGTTTCCGACTCGTAGCGAGACAGGTCGTAGCCCATGGTGTCCTGGTAGTCGACGTCCGGCTCGGCGCTGGTGTCGATGTCGACGACCTCGACCACGGCCCGCTCGGCCGGGGCGTTCTTGCGCGCCCGGCGACGGGCCGACGCGGTGCCCTGCTCGGCGGCCGGAGCGGCGGCCACCGACGAGGCGACCGCCTTGACCTTCTCCCCGGCACCAGCAGCGCGCGCCTTCTCCGGCACCGGCTCGGTGTGCATGATGACGCCCCGACCCTTGCAGCACTCGCAGGTCTCGGTGAACGCCTCCAGCAGGCCCGCGCCGATCCGCTTACGGGTCATCTGCACCAGGCCGAGCGAGGTGATCTCGGTGACCTGGTGCTTGGTGCGATCCCGGCCCAGGCACTCGGTGAGTCGGCGCAGCACCAGCTCACGGTTCGACTCGAGCACCATGTCGATGAAGTCGATCACCACGATGCCGCCGATGTCCCGCAGCCGGAGCTGGCGGACGATCTCCTCCGCCGCCTCCAGGTTGTTACGGGTGACGGTCTCCTCCAGGTTGCCCCCGGAGCCCGTGTACTTGCCGGTGTTGACGTCCACCACCGTCATCGCCTCGGTGCGGTCGATCACCAGCGAGCCGCCGGAGGGCAGGAAGACCTTGCGGTCCAGGCCCTTGATGATCTGCTCGTCGATCCGGTACTCGGCGAAGACGTCGCTCGTGCCCACGTGCCGGCGTACCCGGTCGACCAGATCCGGGGAGACGTGCGACAGGTACGACTCGACCACGTCGTACGACTGCTCGCCCTCGATCACCAGCTCGCGGAAGTCCTCGTTGAACAGGTCCCGGACCACCCGGATGACCAGGTCGGGCTCCCCGTAGAGCAGCGCCGGAGCGCCACCCTCGGCGGCCTTGGCCTGGATGTCCTCCCACTGCGCCTGGAGCCGCTTGACGTCGCGGGCCAGCTCGTCCTCGGTGGCGCCCTCGGCAGCCGTCCGGACGATCACGCCCGCGCCGTCCGGGACCAGCTTCTTGAGCACGTCGCGCAGACGCTTGCGCTCGTTGTCCGGCAGCTTGCGGCTGATCCCGGAGGCGTTGCCGTTGGGCACGTAGACCAGGTGCCGGCCGGAGAGCGCGATATGGCTGGTCAGCCGAGCGCCCTTGTGCCCGATCGGGTCCTTGGTGACCTGGACCAGAACCGAGTCGCCGGAGCGCAGCGCCTGCTCGATCGAGCGGGCCCGCCCTTCCAGGCCGGAGGTGTCCCAGTTGACCTCGCCGGCGTACAGCACCGCGTTGCGACCCCGGCCGACGTCGACGAACGCCGCCTCCATGCTCGGCAGCACGTTCTGCACCTTGCCCAGGTACACGTTGCCGGCCATGGTGCCGGAGGAGTTGCGGGTGACGTAGTGCTCGACCAGCACCCCGTCCTCCAGGACGGCGATCTGGGTACGGTCACCGCGCTGGCGGACCGCCATCACGCGATCGACCGCCTCCCGGCGCGCCAGGAACTCCGACTCGCTGAGAATCGGCGGTCGCGTACGCCGCTGCTCC
The DNA here is from genome assembly GCF_040607915.1 of Micromonospora sp. NPDC005215. NCBI lineage: Bacteria > Bacillati > Actinomycetota > Actinomycetes > Micromonosporales > Micromonosporaceae > Micromonospora > Micromonospora sp. NPDC005215. Next base: position 84,513 of record NZ_JBEXHQ010000026.1, read on the forward strand.
CGGCCGTCCCGGCGGCGCTGGCGCTTGGCCTCCAGCCGGGTCGAACCGGACACGCCCTGCACCTCGTCGACGGTCCGGCGCGGCTCGCGGATCTTGACCACGGTCGGTACGCCGTCGTCGGCGGCACCCTCCGTGTCGCCTGCGCCCCGGCGACGACGACGCCGGCGGCGACGGGTCAAGCCATCCCCGCCCTCGGCCTCCTCGTCCTCGTCACCCTCGGCCTCGACCTCGACGGCCTCTTCCTCGTCGGCCTGCGCCGTCTCCTCGGAGTCCTCGTCCTCGGCGTCGTCGGCCCCGCCCTTGCCCCGGCCCCGACCCCGACGACCACGCCGGCGGCGACGGCGCGCGGCGGCGCTGTCCTCGTCGTCCTCATCCGCCTCGGCGGCCTCGTCGGCCTCGTCGGTCGGCTCCTCCTCCTCGGCCTCGATCGCCTCGACCGGCTCGACCTCGCGGCGACCACGCCGACGACGGCGGGACGGCTCTGCGGCCTCCTCCACCGCCGGTTCCTCGGCGGCGGGAGCGGGCTCGACCGGCCGGGTCACCGGCACGGCGTCCGGCTGGGGAGCCATGAACAGCACTGTGGGCGCGGAGAGCGCGGCCCGCCGACGACGGGTACGCGGCTGCTCCGGCTCGACCTCGGCCGGCTCAGCGGTCACACCGGGAACGGCGACACCGGGCGACACCTCGCCGGAGCGCTCCTGCCTGCCGCTGGCCCAGGGCAACTCGGCGGCGGTCGCGCTCGGGGTGTCGTTCAGCTCGGCCTCGGCCTCGCGCAGGTCGGACGCCGCTGGTTCCTCGACGGCGACCGGCTCGTCGGCGGGCGGCTCCTCGACCGCGGGCGGCTCCTCGACGGCCGCCGGGGTGGCCTTCTTGCGCCGGGTACGGGTCACCTTGACCGGCGGGACCACGTCGGCCGGGGCCGCCTCCGCGCCGGACGCGACGAGCGGCTCCTCGGCGGTCGTCTCGACGGGGGTGGCCTTGCGACGGCGTCGGGGGGTTTTGGGCGCGACGTCCTGGTCGCCGGAGATCGGGGCGAAGACCTCCGCCTGCGGCGACTCGGCACTGGCGGCCTCGCTGGTGGACGCCTCGGCCGGCGCGTCGGTCTGCTCCGGCTGGCTGAGCGGGGCGGCGCGACGCCGGGTCGCCCGGGTGCGCCGTACCGGCGCGGTGGGCTCGGCGCTCTCCGCGTCGCCGGGGTCCATGGAAGCCGAACCGACTGCCGTGGTGGGGGACGCGACGGTGGCGCCGTCGGCCGTGGTGCTCTGGTCGGCGGTTTCCCCGGCCGGCTGTGAACCGGTCCGTTCGCCGCCCTCGGGCTCGTTCTCGAGCATGGACGTTCTCCAGTTCTGGCTAGCCCGGGCGCGGGTGAGCGCTGCCACGCAGGGTCGCCGCAAAAGTGTTTCCGCCGGGCGCGCGTGGTGCGCGACCGCCGAAGTCTGCCTGCCAGAGCACAAACCGTCGGTCAGTGCCCAACGATGGCTGCCCCGTCGCGGTCCGCATCCAACGGATCCACGATCGCACCCTGCGCGGTCAACGTGCCCTGAGCCAGCCGGGTCACCCTCGGCGAAACCGGCGGCTCCAGGTCGGCCACCACGCGGAGGCCGGAAAGGACGTCATCGGGCCGTACGGACGGGGTGACCTGCCGCACGACCAGTTCGAGTATCGCACACGGTACGGCCGGCGCCCCGGAAGGCGTCGGCGTTGGCGCGAGGACATCGACCGATATCACTGCGGCGCGGGCGTCGAAGGTGCGTCGACCCTGCTTGGTCATCCGCTCCACCAGCACCTCGTCCGCCGCGAGGAAGGCGTCCACCGCCGTGCGGAGCACCGCGGTCTCGACCTCGGGCAACTCGATGTGCCAGTACGACGCCTCGATCCGGTCCGGGAGGTTGCCCCCCTCGGCGATCACGGCGTCCAGGACGTCCAGCCCCGGCGAGAGCGCGGCGTCCAACGCGGCCCGCAGCTGCTCCGGGTCGACCGCTGCCTGGAGAGCGATCTCCAGGTACTCCGCCTCGCTCGCCACCCCGGTGGGCGCGGCGCTGGCGTAGGAGATCTTCGGGTGCGGGTGGAAACCCTGGGAGAAGGCGATCGGCACAGCGGCCCGGCGCAGCGCGCGCTCGAACGCCCGGGCGAAGTCCCGGTGCGAGGTGAACCGCAGCGGTCCGCGCTTGGCATACCTGATCCGGACGCGCTGGACGACCGGTGCCTGGCCGCCCTCGGGTTGAGGCTTCTTGGCGATCGTGGGCTCCTCGGGTGTACCTGCGTGTCCGACCATCCTGGCTCAGCGCCCGCGGCGGTACGCAGCCGGGGCGGCCGGATCGCCCCGACAGACGGGTGCGAACCGACCGGATGGGTCGTGACCACCCGCCCGCGAAGCCTGATGGCCGGCCGGTGACCCCGGAAGGTCACCAGCCGGCCACCACGATCGAGACCGCTTACCGCTGCTGCGGCGGGACGGGCGGCGCCCCACCCGGCGGGCCGTACCCGGGAGGCGGGCCGTAACCGGGAGACGGGGCATACCCGGACGGCGGGGCCTGACCGGGAGGCGCGGCGTACCCGGACGGCGGGGCGTACCCGGGTGGCGGCGGGTAGCCGGGCGGCGGGGCGTAACCCGCGCCCGGTGCCGGGTAGGCGCTGGGCAGCACCTGGTCCAGCGCCTCGTCCGGGATGTCGGCGGCCCGCGCCGCCTCTCGCCGGTACCGTCGGCGGTTCCAGATGAGGAACACCGCCAGCGCCAGCAGCAGCACCAGCACCACGGCGATGCCGATGACCACGACCATGACCTGTTGGTCGGTGGGACCACCACGATCGCCGTGCTGGGTGACGTCGAACTCCTCAGCGGCCTCGGTGCGGACCGGGGCCGGGTCGGTTGCCGCCGCCGGGCCGAGCAGCGGGCTGGCGGTGACCGGCGGTACGTCCGCGGTCAGCGCCTTCATCGGGTCGATCACCCCGAAGCCGTACTGCGGGTCCCGGCCGGCCGGGCCGGCGTCCCGCGCGGTCCGGATGATCCGGTTGATCACGTTCGGGCCGCTGAGGTCCGGATATTTCTCCAAGATCAGCGCGGCCAGAGCGGAGACGATCGCAGTGGAGTCGGAGGTCCCGTCGCCCCAGCCGTAGCCCCCCTCGTTGGTGGCGTTGTAGATGCCATCGCCCGGAGCGGCGATCACCGCCTCCGGCCCCTGGACCGAGCCGGACCAGAACGAGCCGCCCTTGGTCGTCCCGGTCACCGCGATCACCCCGGGGGTGTTGGCCGGATTCACGACGCCGACATCGCCCTTGGCGGTGTTGCCAGCGGAGGCAACCACGACGACGTCGTGGTCCAACGCGTACGTGATCGCGCTCTCCTCCTCCGAGCTGGTAGCGCCCGGCCCACCGACGGACAAGTTGATCACCTTGGCGCCACCGTCGACGGCCATCCGGATGCCGAGGGCGATCGCCGCGTCGCTGTAGGTCCCGGTGCCCTTGCGCATCTTGATCGGCAGGATCTTCGCGCCGGGGGCGATGCCGTCCACTCCGTCGCGGCCACCGCTCCTCGCCGCGATGATGCCGGCCATGTGCGTGCCGTGGCCGTTCTCGTCGGCCCGACCGTCTCCGGAGACGCCGTAGCTGCGAGCGCCGGGAAGCACCTGACCGCGCAGGTCTGGGTGGCTGGCCTCGACACCACTGTCGAGCACGGCCACGACCACGCCCCGCCCAGTCGAGATCTTGTGCACCTGGTCGATCCGGAGCTCGTCCAAATACCACTGCTCGGCCCGCCGAGGCGCGGCGACCGCCGGCTGGGCGGCCCCCACGACCAGGAACCCCGCCAGCAGACAGGCGATCACCGGCCGGAGGCTTCCGACATTCACGTTCATTCGCCCATCCTCACCGCAGGACACCCGGCAACGCCCCGTCACCAGGGCCCCACGGATCGTCATCCTCAGTCAACCAAGACGAGTGCTCGGAGCCGGTGCCGCCGCCAGCACCGTGCCCGGCGCCGCCCGCGCCGCCCATCATGCCGCCCGCCATCCCGGCGCCGCCCATGCCCGCGCCACCACGCGCGCCACCGGCCATCCCGGCGCCGCCCGCGCCAGCACCCGCGGCGGTCCGCAGCGCGTTGGCCGCGCTCGTCATCGGCGGCACCTTTCCGTTGCCGCCACCCACCATGCCGGGGAGGCCGCCCACGCCGATGCCGCCGCCCGCACCCAGGCCACCGCCGGAGCCGATCCCGCCGGCCGAGCCGACGCCGGCCCCACCCCCGAAACCACCGCCGGCGCCGCCGAGACCGGCGCTGCCGACCCCGCCGCCACCGAGGCCGCCGACGCCGCTCGGGCTGGCACCGGCCAGACCACTGCTGTAGCTGTCGTCGCCGGCCGGGTAGCCCGGGTAACCGGACCCGGTTGGTCCGGGCGTGAACCCGCCGGTGCCGCCGGAGGACGGGCCACCGCCGGAACCGGTCGGGGAGAACGGGTCGACAGTGGACGTGGGGCCGCCTCCGCCGCCGATACTCGGTGGCCTACTGCCGATCGAGGGGCCGCCACCGCCGATGCCGGGCCCCCCGCCGAGCTCGCCACCACCGATGTCGGGCCGCCCGCTGGGCGGAACCCGGGGGTCGCGACGAATGTCGTCCCGGAGGTCCTGCTCATCCGGCCCGGCGACGGTGAGCTTGGGACGCTCCGTGTAGACCGCCTGGGGCAGCGGCGACATCGCGGTGGTGGCCGCCTGCTGGTTGTCCCGGTACCAGTTGTCGAGGTGGGACTTGGTGTCCCACCACCCGCCCCGCTTCTGGTCACCCGCCTGGCCGTCGACCTTCATTGTCGCCTCCAGGTCGTCGGCCTTGTCGCGGAACGCGCCATCGGCGTACGACCCGGGGTTGCTCTGGTAGTCCTTGCGCAGGGCGGCGAGGAAGCCCGACGCGCTCTCACCGTCGCGGGCGTCGTCGAGTTCGGTGCCGTTGGGCAGGCTCCACTCGTTGATGCCGAAGTCGTCCATCAGCGGGACCGGGATCGAGGCGACCGCCGTGCGGATGTCCTTCTCGATCCGCGTCAACGCGCCGCTGACGTTCGTCGCGTCGGTGATCAGCTCCTCGACCTGCTTGCCGATCTCGCCGAGGTGCTCGCGGTAGGCGTCGCCACCGCTGCCCTTCCACCCGGCGAGCATCCCGGGCAGGCCGCCGACGTGCGGGCGTTCCTGCCCGGTCGCGACCGGACCGACGAACGAGCGGCCGACGAGCGCGTCCCGCAGCTGTTGCAGGCCGCTGGAGAGGTTGCTCCAGCCCGCTCCGACCGAACCGACCGTCTCCGGGTCGGCGGAGAGCGTCACCTCGCGGACGCACCTCTCCCAGGTTCCTCCAGCCATGACGTCCCCCTCAGGCCGTGTACGGGTAGGTGGGCGTGCCGCCGGCCGCGGGCGGCGGAGCCGCCGATTCGAGCAGCCGCTCGATCTCCTTGCCATTGGCGCCGTTGCGTGCCTCGGTGTCCCGGAACGCCTTGGCGATCTCCTCGGTGCCCTGCTTCAGCGCGGCGAGTTTCTGGGAGAGCGTCTGGAGGTGCGTCTCCATGTTGCCGGTGGACTTGGTCAGCGCCTGCCACTGCATCCGGGCGTCCTCGTACGCGCCGAAGGGAGTGCCGCCCGGGACGGTCTGGGCGGTGTTGCTGTCGCCCTTCATCCGCTCCTTGATGCGCTCCATCTCATAACTGATGGTGTCGTCGACGTACTGCTTCAGTCGATCGACGTACGCCGCCGCGGCGTCCAGGTCCTCGACGCTGACGTGTAGATCGCCGGTGTTCGGCGGCGGGATGGTCCCCATGAGCTTTCTCCCCCGTTCCCGACCCGCCGGGTCGGTCCATGTCAGACGCAGCGTATCGAGTCTGACCAAGTCGGGGCAGCCCCGGTCGCCGCCCTGTCGCGCCGGCCTTCGTCGATGGCGGGGCGGTCCTGGCGGTGGCGCGCTGTGGAACCCGACAAGCGCCGACGGGCCCGCGAGAACGCGGGCCCGTCGGGGTGACGTGTCGAGTGTGGAGAGTAGTGGGCACCGCCGCCGGGCGCTGCCCCGCGCCGGGTGGTCAGGCCGGGTGGTCGCCGGCCGGGACCTTCATGCCGTTGCCGCCCAGCGGGGTGAGCGGCAGCAGCTTCTTGCCGGTCGGGCCGATCTGGATCTCGGTGTCCATCGATGGGCAGACGCCGCAGTCGAAGCAGGGCGTCCACCGGCAGTCGTCCTGCTCGAACTCGCTGACCGAGTCCTGCCAGTCCTGCCAGAGCCAGTCCTTGTCCAGGCCCGAGTCGAGGTGGTCCCAGGGCAGGACCTCAAGCTCCTCGCGCTGCCGCGTGGTGTACCAGTCGAGGTCGACCCCGAACGCGGGCAGCGCCTCGGCCGCCGCGTCCACCCAGCGCTGGTAGGAGAAGTGCTCGCTCCACCCGTCGAACCGGCCGCCGTTCTCCCAGACCTTGCGGATCACCGAACCGACCCGGCGGTCACCCCGGGAGAGCAGCCCTTCGATAAGCGACGGCTCGCCGTCGTGGTAGCGGTAGCCGATGGCCCGACCCAGCGAGCGGTCGGAGTTGATCGCCTGCTTGAGGATCTTGAGGCGGTGGTCGATGACCTCCGGACGCTCCATCGCGGCCCACTGGAACGGGGTGTGCGGCTTCGGCACGAACCCACCGATGGAGACCGTGCAGCGGATGTCCTTGGAGCCGGTGGCGGCCCGACCGGCCCTGATCACCTCGTGCGCCATGTCCGCGATCTCGAGGACGTCCTCGTCGGTCTCGGTGGGCAGGCCACACATGAAGTAGAGCTTCACCTGCCGCCAGCCGTTGGTGTACGCGGTGACGACGGTGCGGATCAGGTCTTCCTTCGTCACCATCTTGTTGATGACCTTGCGGATCCGCTCCGAACCGCCCTCCGGGGCGAAGGTCAGGCCGGTCCGCCGCCCGTTGCGGGACAGCTCCTGCGCGAGGTCGATGTTGAAGGCGTCGACCCGGGTCGACGGCAGCGACAGCGAGACGTTGGTGCCCTCGTACTGCTGGGCGAGGCCCGAGCACATGTCGCCGATCTCGGAGTGGTCCGCCGAGGAGAGCGACAGCAGACCAACCTCGGAGAAGCCGGAGAACTCCAGGCCGTCGCGGACCATCTGCCCGACCGTCGTGATCGACCGCTCCCGCACCGGACGGGTGATCATGCCGGCCTGGCAGAACCGGCAGCCCCGGGTGCAGCCCCGGAAGATCTCCACCGCGTACCGCTCGTGCACCGTCTCGGCCAGCGGGACGAGGGGCTTCTTCGGGTACGGCCAGGCGTCCAGGTCCATCGTCGTGCGCTTGTGCACCCGGAACGGCACATCCGCCCGGTTCGGAACGACCCGCTGGATGCGCCCGTCGGGGAGGTAGTCGACGTCGTAGAAGCGCGGCACGTAGACGCTCTCGGTGCGCGCCAGCCGCAGCAGCAGCTCGTCGCGGCCCCCCGGGGAGCCCTCGGCCTTCCACTCCCGGACGATCGCGGTGATCTCCAGGACCGCTTCCTCGCCGTCGCCGAGCACGGCGGCGTCGATGAAGTCGGCGATCGGCTCCGGGTTGAACGCGGCGTGCCCGCCGGCCACGATCACCGGGTCGGCGTCGGTGCGGTCGGCGGCCAGCATCGGAATGCCGGCCAGGTCGATCGCTGTGAGCATGTTGGTGTAGCCCAGCTCGGTGGAGAAGGAGATGCCGAACACGTCGAAGTCGCGCACCGCCCGGTGCGCGTCGACGGTGAACTGCGGCACGCCGTGCGTGCGCATCAGCGTCTCCAGGTCCGGCCAGACCGCGTACGTCCGCTCGGCGAGGGTGTCGGGCAGCTCGTTGAGCACCTCGTAGAGGATCTGCACGCCCTGGTTGGGCAGGCCCACCTCGTACGCGTCGGGATACATCAGCGCCCAGCGCACTGTCGCGGCAGCCCAGTCCTTGGTCACCGCGCCCAGCTCGCCCCCGACGTACTGGATGGGCTTGGAAACCTGGGGCAGCAGCGGCTCGAGCTGGGACCAGACGGACGGCTCCAGGTCACGGTTCGGCGTCGGAGGCGCCGAGCTGGAGTCGTCGCGAGAGTTGGTCGCGGCCGCGCGCGGCGTCGTGGACGGGGCACTCATGATGCCCAAGGGTACGCGCCCGCCTGGCGGTGGCGACGCGGTACTAACCTCGGACCGGCGCGAGAGGAGATTGCCGCGATGCCCGAGCCCCAGCCGGGAGCACGGCCGGCCGACGGGAGCACCCCGGGCGCGGAGCCGGACCGGGATCCGGCGGCCGCCGATCAGCCGGCCTCCCCACCCGTACCGTCGGACCAGCCTGCACCGTCAGACCAACCGGAACCGTCGGACCAACCGGAACCGTCGGACCAACCGGACTCTCCGGCGCAGCCCGAGACTCCGGATCAACCGGCACCCTCGGATCGGCCCGAGCCGGCCACCACCGCGGAGGTCCCCGCGCCCAGGTGGAGCGGCTCGGCGCCGGTGCCGCCCCCGCTGCCGCGCCGACCCGTCTGGGGCGAGTCGGCCGAGCCGACCCCGCCGCCACCCCTGCCCGTGGGGCCGCCGGAGCACCAGACGCCGGTCGACCCGTGGGCCGGCGTGGACACCGGCGGTTGGGACCTGCCCTCCGCCGAACTGCCGCCGCTGCCCCCACTACCGCCGACGATGCCGCACCCGACGCCGCCGGCGACCCGCCAGTGGTCCGGTCCGCCCGCTCCCCCGGTCGGGTCGCACCCGGTGTCTCCGGCGGCCGTGCCGAGGCCACCACAGGTCACCGGGCCCAGGATGCCGACCCGGCCGACGTCGCCGCCCGCGCCGCAGCCCACGGCGCCGAAGCAGCGCCGGGGCGGGCGATCCGCCACGCCACCCGCGGCGCCACCGGGCTGGCAGGCCCCCAAGGGGTACGTGCCGGTGCCGGTCCGCCGTCGTCGCCGCTGGCCCTGGCTGCTGCTGCTCACCCTGGCCTGCTGCTGCGGCTGCCCCGCCTACTACGGGTTCCCGATCTCAACCCAGTACCCGGTGCAGGCCGCGCTCCCCGCCCAGGTGGACGATCTGAAGCTGCGTCAGGACAGCCGCAGCACGGAGACCGCCCGGCAGTTCGAAAACGAGGTACGGAGGGAGCACTGGCTGGCCGAGAGCACCTTCGCCGGCGTCTACTCCACCTCGGGTGGCAAACAGGTGACGGTCTTCGGGGACACGGGTTTTCGGTTCAGCCCGGAGTCGGACGCGGAGGCCGAGATCAGCCGGCTCACCGAGCGGTACGCGCTGGACGCCGCCGAAAGCGTGGACACCGGTGTGCGGGGCCGGCACGAGCGATGCGCGGTCGGCCGGTCGGACGGCGGTGACGTGGTGGTCTGCACCTCTGTCGATTACGGCAGCATCGCCACCGGGGTGTTCACCCGGCTCTCCGTCACCGACAGTGCCGCCCTGTTGAACACCCTGCGCGCTCAGATCATCCAACCCAAGTCCTGAACGCCGACCCACCCAGCGTTGATCAGGAGGTCTCCCGCCCGCGAGGGCGGTGGACCTCCTGATCGACCGGGTGGGATCAGGCCTCGCGGATCTGGTCCGGGTGGGCGCGCGGCGGGGCGTAGCGGGGGACGTACTCCTGGCCGGTGAGCTTCTGGATCTCGCTCATCATCTCGTCGGTCATCTGCCGCAACGAGGTGCGGTCGGTCGGCCGGCCGGTCAGGTCCATCGGCTTGCCGAACCGAATGGTGATCTTGGCAGCGCCGGGACGGGGCACCCGGGCGCCGATCGGCTGCGCCTTGTCCGTGCCGATCATGCCGACCGGAATGACCGGCACTCCGGTCGTGGTCGCCAGCCGAACCGTGCCGGTCCGCCCCCGGTAGAGCCGGCCGTCCGGCGAACGGGTGCCTTCCGGGTAGACCACCACCAGGTCACCGTTCTTCAGCACCGGGATCGCCGCGTCGAACGCGGACAGCGCGGCCCGACCGCCACCCCGCTCCACCGGGATGGCGCCCAGGCCGGTGAGCACGAACTTGGAGATCGCACCCTTCACACCGGCGCCCTTGAAATACTCCGACTTCGCCCAGAACGCCAGATGCCGGGGCACGACCGTGCCGAGGAACAGCTCGTCGGCCACCGACAGGTGATTGCCGGCGAAGATCGCCCCGCCGCTCTTCGGCACGTTTTCCAGCCCCTCGACGGTCGGGCGGAACGCCAACCGCAGCGTGGGCCCCACAGCGAGCTTGCCGATGGTGTAGAGCAGGGGCACTGGTCCTCCGGCAGATCAGGTGCGAACAGGCGGTGTCACGGTAGCGGACGCCCGCACACCCTCCGGACGGAGGTGGCGCGACGCCCGCTACCCGACGATGGTCCCTACACCCGGCGGACGGAGACCGTCACCCGGTCGCCGTCGCCGACCTCGCCGGCGAAGCCGTCGACGCCCTCGGCGAAGTCCACGGAGTCGGCAAGCACCTCCCCGGACACGAAGTCGAGGTACCCGGCCACCGCCGCGCGTACCTCCTCGGAGGCCGACACCGACACCACGATCCGGTCCGACACGTCCAGGTCGGCGTCCCGGCGAGCCTGCTGCACCACCCGCACCACGTCGCGGGCCAGCCCCTCGGCGGCCAGCTCGGGGGTGACCTCCGTGTCCAGCACCACCACACCCTCACCGCCCGGCAGCGGCGCGGAGTTCTCGGCGTCGGCGGCGACCAGCCGCAGCTCGTACTCACCCTCGGCGAGGGTCACGCCGGCGGCCACCGGGGCGCCGTCGACCAGCTCCCAGTCGCCCGCCTTCACCGCCTTGATCACCTGCTGCACCTGCTTGCCGACCCGCGGACCGAGCGCCCGGGGCACCACCGTCAACACCTGCTCGCAGTACGCGGACAGCTCCGCGCTGAACTCGACGGCCTTCACGTTGACCTCGTCGGTGACCAGGTCGGCGAACGGGCGCAACTGCTCCGCCGCCGGCGAGGCCACTGTCAGCTTGGACAGCGGCAGCCGCACCCGCAGACCCTTGGCCTTGCGCAGCGACAGCGCCGCCGAGGCAACCGCCCGGGTGGCGTCCATCGCGGCGACCAGGTCGTGGTCGGCAGGGAACTCGGTCGCCTCCGGCCAGTCGGTCAGGTGCACCGACCGCGCACCGGTCAGGCCCCGCCAGATCTCCTCCGCGGTCAACGGCGCCAGCGGCGCCACCACCCGGCAGAGCGTCTCCAACACCGTCCAGAGCGTGTCGAACGCGTTGACGTCACCGGACCAGAACCGGTCCCGGGAACGGCGCACGTACCAGTTGGTCAGCGCGTCCAGGAAGGACCGGACGGTGGCGCAGGCGCCGGAGATGTCGTACGCGTCCATCTGCGCGCCGACAGTGGCCACCAGCTCGTTGGTCTTCGCCAGCACGTACCGGTCGAGCAGGTGCGCCGAGTCGGTGCGCCGGCGCGCCTGGTGCCCGTCGGCGTTGGCGTAGAGCGTGAAGAAATACCAGACGTTCCACAACGGCAGCAGCACCTGCCGGACGGCGTCGCGGATACCCGCCTCGGTGACCGCCATGTCGCCGCCGCGCAGCACCGGCGAGGACATCAGCATCCACCGCATCGCGTCCGAGCCGTACGCGTCGAAGACGTGGTAGACGTCCGGGTAGTTGCGCAGGCTCTTGGACATCTTGCGCCCGTCCGAGCCGAGCAGGATGCCGTGGCTCAGGCAGTTGCGGAACGCCGGGCGGTCGAACAGCGCGGTGGCCAGCACGTGCATCGTGTAGAACCAGCCGCGGGTCTGCCCGATGTACTCGACGATGAAGTCACCCGGGTAGTGGTGCTCGAACCAGTCCGCGTTCTCGAACGGGTAGTGCACCTGGGCGAACGGCATCGAGCCGGACTCGAACCAGCAGTCCAGCACCTCCGGCACCCGGCGCATCATCGACTGACCGGTCGGGTCGTCCGGGTTGGGGCGGACCAGGTCGTCCACCGCCGGCCGGTGCAGGTCGGTCAGGCGTACGCCGAAGTCCCGCTCGATGTCGGCCAGCGAGCCGTAGACGTCCAGGCGCGGGTAGTTCGGGTCGTCCGACTTCCACGCCGGGATCGGCGAGCCCCAGAACCGGTTCCGGCTGATCGACCAGTCCCGGGCGTTGGCCAGCCACTTGCCGAACGAGCCGTCCTTGATGTGACCGGGCGTCCAGTTGATCTCCTGGTTCAGCTCGACCATCCGGTCCCGGAACTGCGTCACCGCGACGAACCACGACGACACCGCCTTGTAGACAAGCGGGGTGTCGCAGCGCCAGCAGTGCGGGTACGAGTGGGTGTAGGTGTCCTGCCTGAGCACCACCCCCCGCTCCTTCAGCTCCCGGATCACCGGCTTGTTGACGTCGAAGACCTGCTCACCCTGGTACGGCGGGACCAGCGCGGTGAAGCGGGTGTGGTCGTCGACAGTGACGATGGTGGGGATGCCGGCGGCGTTGCAGACGTTCTGGTCGTCCTCACCGAAGGCCGGGGCGAGGTGCACGATCCCGGTGCCGTCCTCGGTGGTGACGAACTCCGCGCCGAGCACCTGGTACGCGTTGTCGCCGGCCTGCTCGACGAGGAAGTCGTACAGCGGGGTGTAGCGGCGTCCGACCAGGTCCCGGCCGTACACCGTGCCGACCTGCTCGAAGGAGTCCAGCTCCTTGCCGTACGCGGCCAGCCGCGCCGCGCCGACGACGTAACGGTCCCCACTGCGCTCACTGTCGGGGGAACCCCGGTGCTCCAGCACCGCGTACTCGATGTCGGGGCCGACGGCGAGCGCCAGGTTCGACGGCAGGGTCCACGGCGTGGTGGTCCAGACGCCCAGCTTGACGGGCCCGCGCACCAGTTCCGGCGCGGACTCGTCGGCGGTCAGCCCGAACCACACCGACAACGTCGGGTCGTGCCGGTCCCGGTAGACGTCGTCCATCCGGGTCTCGGTGTTCGACAGCGGCGTCTCGCAGCGCCAGCAGTACGCCAGCACCCGGAAGCCCTCGTAGATCAGGCCCTTGTCGTGCAGGGTCTTGAAGGCCCACATGACGCTTTCCATGTAGTCCAGGTCGAGGGTCTTGTAGTCGTTTGTGAAGTCGACCCAGCGGGCCTGCCTGTTGATGTACCGCTCCCAGTCCTGGGTGAACTCCAGCACAGAGGTGCGGCAGGCCTCGTTGAACCGGGCCACGCCCAGATCGATGATCTCGGCCTTGCTGGTGATGCCGAGCTGCTTCTCGGCCACCACCTCGGCGGGCAGGCCGTGGCAGTCCCAGCCGAAGCGCCGCTCGACGTGCCGCCCGCGCATTGTCTGGTAGCGCGGCACCACGTCCTTGACGTACCCGGTGAACAGGTGACCGTAGTGCGGCAGACCGTTGGCGAACGGCGGGCCGTCGTAGAAGACGTACTCGTTCTTGCCGTCGTCGCCGGCGGGCCGGGCCTCGACCGACGCCTCGAAGGTCCGGTCGGCCGTCCAGTGCTCCAGTACCCGGCGCTCGACCGCGGGCAGGTCCGGGCTCGCCGGGACTCCGGCGGCGGTCGGGTCGTGCAACGGATAGGCCATCGGGGGTCGCTCTCCTCATGCAGCTCACTCAACGTGGGTCTGCGAGGACGAACCTTCCGGGGGTACGCCTCGACGGCGCTCCCGGGTGATCCGCGGTACCACCCCGCTTGGCGGTCAGAATCGACCGCCCGCTCATTGACCGGCTGTGACGGGCCGCACCCGTCCGGTTCTACTGGGCCGGTTGCCCGGCTGTTCTTCCGGAGGCTCACCGGTGATGGCCGGGTCATCGCCTTACGGTGCCCAACGATACTCGACCCGCCCACCACCCCGGCCCCATCCCCACCTTGACCCCGTGATCAAGAGGTTTGCGTCATCGAGAGCGCATTTTCTGACGCAAACCTCTTGATCAACACGAGCGGGAGGGGTGCGGGGTGGGGGTTAGGGGGCTGGGAGGGTGGTGGTCCAGAGGGAGGCGCCTTCGCGGTCGCGGAGGTGGACCGTTAGGGCCTCGGACTCGCCGTCGATCTGGACCTCGCCGAAGTGCTGGAAGCCTTCCGCCGGTCCCGTGTTCGCCCGTGGCGGGGCGTGCACGAAGGCCGCCCGCGGCCCGAACGTGCCGTCCAGCGCGTTCGGGCCGAACGCCCCGGCGTGCGCCGGGCCGGAGACGAACTCCCAGAACGGGGTGAAGTCGCCGACCGCCGCCCGGGACGGGTCGTAGTGGTGCGCGGCCGAGTAGTGCACGTCGGCGGTGAGGAAGACCATGCCGGTCACCCCGGCGCGGTGGGTGGCCCGCAGCACCTCGGCGAACTCCAGCTCACGCCCGGCCGGTGCGCCCGGGTCACCCTGCGCGACACCCTCCTGCGCGGTCGGACCGTCCGGCACCACCACCCCGATCGGCAGGTCGTTGGCGATCACCTTCCAGGTCGCCGTGGACCGCTTCAACTCCCGGATCAGCCACTCGCGCTGCTCACGGCCGAGCAGACCGCGCTTCGGGTCGGCGTACGTGTTGCCGTCGTTCGGGTCCTTGTGGGTCCGCATGTCCAGCACGAACACGTCAAGCAGCGGCCCGTGCGAGATCCGCCGGTACAGCGGCCCGTCGTCCGGCACCGGCAGCCACTCGCCGAACGCCTGGCGGGCCCGGGCGGCGAGCACGTCCACCCGCCGCTCGGTGTAGCGCGGGTCGTCCAGGACCTCCCCCGGGTACCAGTTGTTGAGGACCTCGTGGTCGTCCCACTGGTTGATCTGCGGGACCGCCGCGTTGAACGCCCGCAGGTGCTCGTCGATCAGGTTGTACGCGTACTGCCCCCGGTACTCGGTGAGCGTCTCGGCGACCTTGCTCTTCTCCGGCGTCACCACGTTGCGCCAGATCCGCCCGTCGGGCAGGGTCACCGACTCGACAAGCGGGCCGTCGGCGTACACCGTGTCACCGCTGCACAGATAGAAGTCGGGCCGGGCCTCCCGCATCGCCCGGAAGATCGACATCCCACCGAAGTTCGGGTCGATCCCCCAGCCCTGCCCGACGATGTCGCCGGTCCAGACGAACGTCACGTCGCTGCGCCGGTGCCGGCCCGGTGCGGTGGTCAACGTCCCGGTCAGCGGCTCGCTGACCACCCCGTGCCGCTCCAGGCTCTCCACCCGGACCCGGTAGTGCAGCCGCTCGGCGTCCGGCAGCCCCCGCAGCCGGACCTTGCCGGTGAAGTCGCCGTTCGGGGTGAGCACCGGGCCGCGCAGCTTCCGCGCCCCCCGGAAGTCCGGCCGGCGACTCACCTCGACAAGCATCCGGCCCGGCCGGTCGGCCCGGGTCCAGACCAGCGCGGAGTCCGCTGTCACGTCACCGCTCTGCACGCCGTGGGTGAGCACCGGGCGGGCGGCCGGGCGCCAGGCCGGGGCGGCGTTCGCGCCAGCACCGCCCAGCAGGGTGCCGCCGGCAACTCCGGCACCGACCACCAGGCCGGCCCGCAGCAGGGTACGTCGATCAAGCTCGGTCATGCTTCCTCCGGATCATTTGTTGACCCCGTCGGTCTACCGGCCGGAGATGACAGCGATCGGCGATGCGGGTGACGCGGGCCGGAACAGGGGTTGTCCGGACGGCATGACCGGAGTCACAGCCCCGACTGTCACGGCACGCCCCGGCCCAAGCGTCGTGTCGGTGTCCAACCGATCAGGGGAGGTAGTCGTGCAGCGAATGAATCCCGGCGCGGTGGCGCCGAAGGCTTACCAGGCGGTCATGGGGCTGGAGAAGTACGTCCAGTCGAACGTCGACCACACGGTGCTTGAGCTGGTGAAGCTACGAGCTTCGATGATCAACGGGTGCGCGTACTGCGTGGACATGCACAGCCAGGACGCGCTCGCCACTGGTGAGTCGAGCCGACGGCTGTTCGCGGTGGCCACCTGGCGGGAGTCGACGTTCTTCGACGAACGGGAGCGGGCCGCGCTGGACCTCACCGACGCGGTCACCCGGCTCGGCGAGCACGGCGTGCCCGATGAGGTGTGGGACACCGCCGCGAAGGTCTGGTCGGAGAAGGAACTGGCCGACCTCGTCATCGCGATTGCCACAATCAACGTGTGGAATCGGATCGGAGTGACAATGCGGTTGGAGCCTCCGGCCCACGCATGACCACTGAGGCAGCAGACGCGGCCGGTGCGCTCCAGGCGCACCGGCCGATGCTGCTCGGGCTCGCGTACCGCCTGCTCGGCAGCTGGCACGACGCGGAGGACGTGCTCCAGGAGGCGTACCTGCGCTGGCTCGGCGTGGACCGGTCGGCGGTGGAGGAACCGCGCCGGTACCTGTCCCGGGTGGTCACCCGGCTGGCCCTGGACCGGCTGCGGTCCCGGCAGGCGGCCCGCGAGACGTACGTCGGCACCTGGCTACCCGAGCCGGTCCCGACCGCGCCCTCGCCGTTCGGACCGTTGGACCGCGCGGAGTTGCGCGACTCGCTGTCCACCGCGTTGTTGCACGTCCTGGAGCGGCTCACCCCGCCGGAGCGGGCCGTGTACGTCCTGCACACCGCCTTCGACCTGCCGTACACCGAGATCGCCGAGATCCTGGACCGGACCCCGGAGGACTGCCGCCAGCTTCACCACCGGGCGACCACCCGGATCCATCAGGAGCAGCGTCGCTTCACCGCCACCCGGGCCGAACGGGAACGGTTGCTCGACGCGTTCCTCGCCGCCGCCCGCGAGGGTGACCTGGCGACGCTCACCGGCCTTGTCGCGGCGGACGCCACGGCCTGGAACGACGGCGGTGGTCGGGTCCGGGCCGGCCGCAACCCGGTCACCGGCGCGGACCGCATCGCCCGGTTCTACGCCGGGATCTACGGCCCGAACCGCCAGTGGACGATGCGCCGCATGGAGCTGAACGGGGAACCGGCGGCCCTGCTGACAAGTGGCGACGGCAACCGGTACACCCTGACCGTCAGCGCGGCCGACGGCCGGATCACCGGTGTCTACGTGGTCGGCAACCCGGAGAAGCTGCCGCCCACCGGCTGAGCGCCGGCGGTGCGGCCCAGACCAGCCGGGGGAAGGCCCAGACCAGCCCGGGAAAGCTCAGCCCAACTCGGGGAACCAGAGCGCGATCTCGCGCTTGGCGCTGTCCGTCGAGTCGGAGGCGTGCACCAGGTTCTCCCGGTTGGACAGCGACAGGTCGCCCCGGATGGTGCCGGCGGCGGCCCGGCGCCCGTCGGTGGCCCCGACCAGCCCACGGACCACGTCGATGACCTGGTCTCCGGAGAGCACCAGCGCGACAAGTGGACCGCTGGTCATGAAGTCCTTCAGCGGCGGGTAGAACGCCTTGTCGACGTGCTCGGCGTAGTGCTCGTCGGCGAGCGCGGCGTCCATCGTCCGGTGCACCATCGCGTCGATCCGCAGCCCCTTGCGCTCGAAGCGGGAGAGGACCTCGCCGACCAGGCCACGGCGGACCGCGTCGGGCTTGATCAGAACGAGGCTGCGCTCATCCGGACTGTTGCTGGACACGCTGGGTTCCTCCTGTGCACGCTGAACGCTCGGGATCGGTACGGTCAGCGTAGCGACCGGGTCCCGGCGCCGGCGCGGCGGCCGGTCTTCCGCCCGGTGGCCGATCCGGCCTAGCCTGGCCCTGACCCCGGGAGGTCCACTGTGGCGAATGGCGGGAACCGACCCATCGCGCCGGTACGCAAGCTGGTCGGCGCGGTGCTGGGCACCGTGGCCACCTTCGTCGTCCTCTTCGGGCTGGGCATGACCAGTTGGGCCATCGTGGCTCTCGGGGTCGCCCTGCTGGTGCTGGCGATCGCGCTGGCGACCGTACGCGGTGGCGGGCGTACCTGGGTGGTCGGTGTCGGGCATGTGCACAGCGCCTCCGAACCACCCACCCAGTACGCGTTCGGCCGCTGCGAACTGCAACTGGTGATCGACGCGCCCGGTCTGCCGCCCCGGTCCAAGAAGATCATCGAGCCGAGGGTGCCGGTCTCCAAGTGGCCGTCGCTGGGCCAGACCCTGCCGATCCGGGTCGCGTTGGACGACCAGCGGCACGTCAAGGTTCTCTGGGACGAGGTGCCCACCCACGCCGAGACCGCGGCGGCCGTCGCCGACCTCCCACCGGAGTTCGCCGACGCCGACGCCATGGACGAGGTGCTGCTCCAGCAGGATGCCCCGCCGTGGGCCGATCGCACCTCGGACGACGACTTCCGGGACGACTTCGGGGACCCGCTCGGTGACCGGTTCCATGACCCGCTCGGTCCCGACGCGGCCCGCCCCGATCCCGTGCGGGGCGACCCGGGCGTCAGGTCCGAGGAACGCGAGCCCGTGGTGATGCACCAGAGTCCGGGCGGCCCCGTGGTGTTGGAGGGCGTCGTCGTCGAGCAGCAGGCCACCGGCGGCCTGCCCCGGCGGGCCACCCCTGCGCCGCGCCCGCCCGCCGAGGAGCGGTTCGACGAGCCCGCCGCCGACCGGACCGACGAGCCCGCCGCCGACCGGACCGACGTGCCGGCGGCCGACCGGGCCGACGTGCCGGCGGCCGACCGGATCGCCGACCCGCCACCCGCGCAGCGGTCCGGTCCGGGCGCGACCGACCCGCTGGACCCACTGGATCTTCCGTTGGACGACCCCGCACCGGTCGGGGCGGCGCGCGAGACCGTCACCGACGAGGAACTGGACGAGGCGATCTTCGGGTTGGCCGGCGATGCGGCTGCGGATTTGGCCGAGCCGATCAGCGGGGTGGGTCTCACCCTGCTGGTGACCGACCTGTCCCGGTCGCTCGACTTCTACCGCGACGTGCTCGGCTTCAGCGAGGTCGACCAGGGCGCCGGCAACGCCGTCCTCGCCTCCGGCACGACCCGGCTCGTCCTGCGCGAGGTGACCGGGGCCAAGCCCATCAGCCGTCGGCTGGTGCACGTCAACCTCGAGGTCAACGACATCGAAGCGGCGTACGAACGGTTGCGCGGGTCGGGCGTCCGATTCACGTACGCGCCCCGGGTGGTCAACCGGGGCTCGAAGCTGGAGGTCTGGGCGGCGGCGTTCCGCGACCCGGACGGCCACGGCATCGCGCTCACCCAGTGGCGCGAACGCGCCGACGCCTGACCCCGGCCCGCATCGCCGGGCCGCCGGCCGGTCCGGCGTCAGCCGAGGATGACCCGACGTACGTGCAGCGCGTACGCCCAGACCAGGGCGAAGATGATGCCCAGGCCGAGCAGGGACCAGTGCAGCAGGCCGCCCAGCATCAGCAGGCCCTGGAGCACCGTGCCGGCGTGCCACGCCCAGGGGCGGCGCATCATGCCGGCCACCACGACGGCGGCCACCGCCAGGGCCACCACGGCACCGATGGCGGCACCGCTCAGGTCACCGCCCACCACTCGGATCGGCTGGATCGCCAGCAGCAGCACCAGCGCCTCCAGGCTGAGCGTGCCAGCGCCCAGACCGCGGACCGCCCGCTCCGGGTTGCGCAACCCGGAGCGTCGCGGCTGCCCGGCGACGGGCTCCTCCGGCACGGGCCGATCAGCCGGGTCACCGGTGGCGCGCGGGTCGCGCTCCGGGTCGGTCATCGCTTCAGCAGCCGGCGAGCGTCGGCGACCGTCACCACCGAGCCGGTGACAAGCACCCCGACTCCGCTGAGCTCACCGGGGACGTCCTCCTCGGCCAGCGCCACCGCCAGCTCGATGGCGTCCGGCATCTCCTCGGCCGAGTCCACCCGCTCCTCGCCGAAGATCTCGGCGGCGAGCGCGGCGAGTTCCTCGGTCGGCATCGCCCGTGGCGAGCTGTTGCGGGTGACCACCACCTGGTCGACCACCGGCTCCAGCAGCTCCAACATGGCCTCCGCGTCCTTGTCGGCGAGCACGCCGACCACCGCCACCAGCTTGCTGAACGCGAACTCCTCCTGGAGCGCCGTGACGGTGGCCTTCATGCCGTGCGGGTTGTGCGCGCCGTCGAGCAGGACCGTCGGCGCGTTGCGGACCCGCTCCAGCCGACCCGGGGAACTGGCCGAGGAGAAGCCCTCCCGGACCGTCTCGACGTCCAGCTGGCGTCGAGCCCCGGCGCCGAGGAACGCTTCCACGGCGGCGAGCGCCAGCGCGGCGTTCTGCGCCTGGTGGGCGCCGTGCAGGGGAATGAACACCTCGTCGTAGACGCCACCCAGGCCCTGGAGGCTGAGCACCTGACCGCCGACCGCGACCGCCCGACCCAGTACGCCGAACTGGGCGCCCTCCCGGGCGATGGTGGCCCCGACCTCGGCGCTGCGATCGAGGAGGGGACGGGCTGCCTCCTCCTCCTGCGCCGCGGCGATCACCGTGGCGCCCGGGTGGATGATGCCGGCCTTGGCCAGCGCGATGTCCTGGAGCGTGTCACCCAGCCACTCGGTGTGGTCCAGCCCGATCGGGGTGATCACACAGACCCCGGCCTGGATGACGTTTGTGGCGTCCTCGGCGCCGCCGAGGCCCACCTCGACCACCGCGATGTCGACAGGCGCGTCGGCGAACGTGGCGAACGCCAACGCGGTCGTCATGTCGAAGTACGTCAGCGGCTCGTCCGACCGCGCGTCGACCAGCTCGGCCAGCGGTTTGATCTCCCGGTACACCGCCGCGAACCGCTCCTCGCTTACCGGTTCCCCGTCCAGGCTGATTCGCTCCCGGACGGTCTCCAGGTGCGGGCTGGTGTACCGGCCGGTGTGCAGCCCGAACGCCCGCAGCAGCGAGTCGATCATCCGCGCGGTGGAGGTCTTGCCGTTGGTGCCGGTCAGGTGGATGGCCGGGTACGCCCGCTGCGGACTGCCGAGCAGGTCGAGCAGCGACTCGATCCGGTCCAGCTCGAAGACCATGCGGGTGAAACCACGGGCGTTCAGCTCGGCCTCGACGGCGGCGAATTCGGTACGGTCGGTCACGAGGGAAGCGTCTCCAGAGCAGCGTCGATCCGGACCAGGTCGGCCTCGGCGGTGGCGAGCCGGTCGCGAATCTTCGCGACCACCGGCTCGGGGGCCTTGCCGATGAAGGCCGGGTTGTCGAGCTTCGCCCGAGCCTGCGCGACCTCCTTCTCGGCCGCCGCGCGGTCCTTCGTCAGCCGGGCCCGCTCGGCGGCCACGTCGATCGACCCCCGGGTGTCCAACGCGACACCGACCGCGCCGGGCATGGCCAGCGTGGCGCTGGCCTGGAAATCGTCACCGGCCGGGTCGAGCCGGACCAGGGAGCGGATCAGCGGCTCGTGGGCGTCGATGCCCGCCCCCGCCAGCCCGTCCAACCGGGCGGCCACCCGCTGGGTCGGGCGCAGCCCCTGATCCGAGCGGAACCGCCGGATCTCGGTGACCACGCGCTGCACACTGGCCAGCTCGGCCTCGGCGGCGTCGTCGACAAGCGACCGGTCGGCCACCGGCCAGGCGACGGTCTGCACCGTCTCGCCGCCGGTCAGCGCGAGCCACAGCTCCTCGGTGACGAACGGGATGACCGGGTGCAGCAGCCGCAGCAACTGGTCCAGCACGTGCCCGAGCACCCGGCGGCTGGTCTCGGCCCGCTCACCGCCCTCGGCGAGCACCGGCTTGCTCAGCTCCACGTACCAGTCGCAGACGTCGTCCCAGGCGAAGTGGTAGAGCAGGTCACACACCTTGGCGAACTCGTACGCCTCGAACTGCTCGTCGACCTCGGCGGTGACGTGCGCCAGCCGGGACAGGATCCACCGGTCAACGGTGGAGAGCCGCTCGGCGGGCGGCAGGTCGCCAGTGGTGTGCGCACCGTTCATCAGGGCGAACCGGGTGGCGTTCCACAGCTTGTTGCAGAAGTTGCGGGAGCCCTGGCACCACTCCTCGCTGACCGGCACGTCCTGCCCGGGGTTGGCGCCCCGGGCCAGGGTGAACCGGGTGGCGTCGGCACCGAACCGCTCGATCCAGTCCAACGGGTCGACGACGTTTCCGAACGACTTCGACATCTTCTTGCCGTGCTCGTCGCGGACCATGCCGTGCAGGGCCACGACGTCGAACGGCTGCTTGCCGTCCATCGCGTACAGGCCGAACATCATCATCCGGGCGACCCAGAAGAACAGGATGTCGTAGCCGGTGACCAGGACGCTTGTCGGATAGAACTTGGCCAGGTCAGGGGTCTGCTCCGGCCAGCCGAGCGTGGAGAACGGCCAGAGCGCGCTGGAGAACCAGGTGTCGAGCACGTCCTCGTCCTGCCGCCAGCCGTCGCCGGTCGGCGGCTGCTCGTCCGGGCCGACGCAGACGATCTCGCCCTGCGGGCCGTACCAGACCGGGATCCGGTGCCCCCACCACAGCTGTCGGGAGATGCACCAGTCGTGCATGTTGTCGACCCAGGCGAAGTAGCGCTTGGCCAGCTCGGCCGGTTCGATGCGGACCCGACCGTCGCGCACCGCGTCGCCGGCGGCCTGGGCCAGCGGTCCGGTGTTGACGAACCACTGCAACGACAGCCGCGGCTCGACTGTCGTCTTGCACCGCGAGCAGTGCCCGACAGCGTGCACGTACGGCCGCTTCTCCGCGACGATCCGACCCTGCTCGCGCAACGCCGCCACGATCGCGGGCCGCGCCTCGAACCGGTCCAGCCCTTCGAACGGACCGGGCACGGTGATCACGCCACGCTCGTCCATGACGGTGATCGCGGGCAGGTCGTGCCGCTGGCCGATCTCGAAGTCGTTCGGGTCGTGCGCCGGGGTCACCTTGACCATGCCGGTGCCGAACGACGGGTCGACGTGCGCGTCGGCGACGATCGGAATGCGGCGGCCGGTCAGCGGCAGCTCGACCTCGGTGCCGATCAGGTGCTGGTAGCGCTCGTCGTCCGGGTGCACCGCCACCGCGGTGTCGCCGAGCATCGTCTCGGCCCGGGTGGTGGCCACCACGACCTCGTCGCTGTATCGGATGGAGATCAGCTCACCGTCGTCGTCGGTGTGCTCGACCTCGATGTCGGAGAGCGCGGTCAGGCAACGCGGGCACCAGTTGATGATCCGGTTGGCCCGGTAGATGAGGCCCTCGTCGAAGAGCTTCTTGAAGATCGTCTGGACGGCGCGGGTCAGCCCCTCGTCCATTGTGAAACGCTCACGGTCCCAGTCGACGGAGTCGCCGAGGCGCCGCATCTGCCCCAGGATCGTCCCGCCGGACTCGGCCTTCCACTGCCAGACCCGCTCGACGAACTTCTCCCGGCCGAGGTCGTGCCGGGACAGGCCCTCGGCGGCGAGCTGACGCTCCACCAGGTTCTGGGTGGCGATGCCGGCGTGGTCCATGCCCGGCAGCCACAGCGCCTCGAAGCCCTGCATCCGCTTGCGCCGGGTCAACGCGTCCATCAGCGTGTGCTCGAACGCGTGGCCCATGTGCAGTGAGCCGGTCACGTTCGGCGGTGGGATGACGATGGCGAACGGGGGCTTCTCGCTGTCGGCGGAGGCCCGGAAGTGCCCGGCGGCTACCCACTGCTCGTACCGTCGCTGCTCTACCTCGCCGGGCTGGTACTGGCCGGCAAGGGTCGGGGCGTCGGGGCGTCGGGCATCCAGTCTCTCGGTCACCTGACAAGTCTACGGAGGGCTTCCGCGGACCTGACGTGCGCCACCTGTGGTTCGCGTACGGTGTCGGCTATGTCCGACGCACATCTCACCGAGCGGTCGCTCGACGGCGGTCGCGAGCCGGTCGAGCTGACCGAAGAGCCGATCCAGCTGAGCACCCGGGACTCCGGGGGCGACCCCGACGAACACTCGGGCGGCTGGTCGAGACGACGCAAGATCGGTTGGACGGTCGCGCTGGTGGTCGGCCTGGCGGGCGCCGGGGTGCTGGGTGCCGCCGGGTGGCGGGTGGCCCAGCAGAAGGACACCGAACTCACCTCGCCCCCGCAGGTGGCCGGCCTGACCCGGGACGACAGCGAACGAGCGAAGAGCACAGCCGACTACCTGCGCAGCGGCCTGGCGGCGGACATCGAACTGGACCGCAGCTTCGGCACGGTCTACCGCGACCCGGCCGACGACAAGCGCTCGGTGCTCATCTTCGGCGGCACCACCCTGCTCTGGCAGCCCGAGCGGGACCTGGAGAGCCTGTTCCGCCTCATGTCCGACGAGACCGGTGCGGTGACCGGCCTACGCGAGATGCCCGCTGGCGACCTGGGCGGTGTGCTGAAGTGCGGTAGCACCAGCGGCGAGGGTGGCGACTTCGCGGTGTGCGGGTGGGCCGACCACGGCAGCGTGGTGATGGCCATGTTCCCGGGCCGGTCGGTCACCGACGCCGGCGGCCTGCTGCGGAACCTTCGCGCGGACATGCAGACCCGCGACTGATCCGATCCGGCACCCGCAAGATGACCCCGGTCCGGGACGGACGCGGACGCGGGATGCGGTGCGGAAACGCAGAAAGGGCCACCCTCATCGGGTGACCCTTTCTGGAAAGATTGTCCGGCGGCGTCCTACTCTCCCACACCCTCACGAGTG
>NZ_JBEXHQ010000027.1:0-103700 GCF_040607915.1 Micromonospora sp. NPDC005215
CACAACCGAAAGCTCATCAGGAGTCACCGCAACATCGAACTACCCGGACGACTCCGATGACCCCACGACACGCCGACCTAACAAAGCACTACTAGCCGACGTCCAGCAGGGTCTTGCCGACCGTCGCGCGCGCCTCGATGGAGGCGTGCGCGTCGGCGGCGCGTTCCAGCGGGAACCGCTGGCCGATGAGCGGTCGCAGGCGGCCGGCAGTCGCGTCCGTCAGGGCCTGCCGGGTGTACGCCCGCAGCAGCGCGGGTGACGTGTCCGGCCGGACCAGTGCGACCTGCCGTGCCGCAGCCGCCTCCACCGACACCGAGGACCACTCCCCGCTCGCCAAGCCGTAGCTGACCATCCGGCCGCCGGGGTCCAGTAGGTCGAAAGCCGCTCGGGCCACCGCCCCGCCGACCCCGTCGAGCACCACGTCGATCCCGCCGAGCGCGGCCCGGACGCGGTCGGCCCAGTCGGGTTGGAGATAGTCGACGGCAAGGTCGGCGCCCAGGCCGGGGAGCAGATCCACCTTGCGTGGCCCACCTGCGACGCCGATCACCCGGGCGCCGGCCTGGGCCGCGAGCTGCACCAACAGGCTGCCCACGCCACCTGCGGCGGCTTCCACCAGCACCCGGTCGCCGGGGCGGACGCCGACCGCCTCGATCAGCATGGTGGCGGTGCGCCCGTCGGCCAGCAGTGCGACCGCCTCGTCCATGGCCAACCCGTCGGGCACCTCGATCGGGGCGGTCGCGTCCACCGCCGCGCGTTCGGCGTATCCGCCGGAGCCGCCGGTGGCGCTGACCACTCGCCGCCCGACCAGTGCCGGGTCGACGTCCGGGCCGACGGCGGCGATCACCCCGCCCACGCCGTTGCCGGGGATCAGGGGCGGGGTGATCTGGAACGGTCCGGGGCGGCCGGAGCGCTGCTGCGTCTCGACGAAGGTGATGTTCGCGTGCGCGACGTCGATCAGCACCTGGCCGGGGCTGGGCGTCGGGTCGGTAGCGGGGCCGGGCACCAGCACCTCGGGTCCGCCGAACTCACGTAACCAGACCGCCCGCATCGTGTCTCCCTCGGCTGCGGTGGGCGGCGCGCCCACGCTCCCGACCACTCCACCTCCTCAACCAGGGTTGAGGTCAAGCGGTGCGGGCGGACGGGCCGACGCCGGGGGACTCGGCCAGCCGGGACAGCACGATCGTGCTGCGGGTGGAGGTCACGAAGGACTCGGCGCGCAGCCGTTCCAGCGCCGCCTCCAGGTGGGCGATGTCGGCGGCGCGCAGGTGGACGAGCGCGTCGGCCTCCCCGGAGACGGTGTACGCGCCGACCACCTCCGGGTGCCGCCGGGCGGCCACGCCGATCTGGGCGGGGGTCGTCCGGCCGGCGCAGAACAGCTCGACGAACGCCTCGGTGGTCCAGCCGACGGCGGCCGGATCAACCACGGCCGTGAATCCCCTGATCACGCCGGTGGCACGCAGTCGGTCGACGCGACGCTTGACGGCCGGGGCGGAGAGTGACACCCGGGTGCCGATGTCGGCGTACGACGCACGAGCGTCGGCGACGAGTAACGCAATGATCCGCTGGTCTACCGCGTCTATCTGCAACGTTCCGCCTCTGAGAAGCAACGGTTGTGGCTGTTACCAAAGTTCTACGGTACCTACTCTTGGTGACCGTGAACCAGCACCGGGTCCCGCGAAAGCGGACATATCTCATGTGCTCGCCCGAGCACTTCGCGGTCGAGTACGCGATCAATCCGTGGATGGACGTGACCACCCCGGTCGACCGGGACCTGGCTGTCAAACAGTGGGACCGGCTGCGCGAGACGCTTGTCGGCCTCGGCCACGAGGTGCACCTGCTCACGCCCGAGCAGGGCCTGCCGGACATGGTCTACGCCGCCAACGGCGCGTTCGTGGTGGACGGCAGCGTGTACGGCGCCCGGTTCAAGCACGAGCAGCGGGCCGCCGAGGCCGGCGTCCACCACGCCTTCTACGAGTCGCAGGGCTGGCGGTTCATCGCGCCGAGCGAGACCAACGAGGGCGAGGGCGACTTCGCGTACGTGCCGGAGGCGCACGGCGGCCTCATCCTCGCCGGGCACGGCTTCCGCACCGAGCTTCCGGCGCACGCCGAGGCGCAGGAGGCGCTGGGCCGTCCGGTGGTGTCGCTGCGGCTGGTCGACCCCCGCTTCTATCACCTGGACGTGGCGTTGGCTGCCGTCGACGACTCGAACGTCGCCTACTTCCCCGGCGCGTTCTCCGCGGCGAGCCAGCGGGTGCTCACCCAACTCTTTCCGGACGCGGTGCTCGCCGACGACGCCGACGCGTTGGCCTTCGGGCTGAACCTGGTCAGCGACGGCGCGAACGTGGTGCTCAACAGCGAGGCCACCCGGCTGGCCGGCAAGCTCAAGGCCGCCGGTTACACGCCGGTCCCCGTCGAGCTGGCCGAGCTGAAGAAGGGCGGCGGCAGCGTGAAGTGCTGCATCGCCGAGCTGCGGCACTGATTCGCGAATGCTCCGGGGCCGGCCTCCCAGTGGGAGACCGGCCCCGAATCGTGCTGCGGGTGGGTGTTCAGCCCAGCGTGGCCAGCTCGTTGATCAGCACGTTCGACATGACCTGGCCGTCGCGCTGCACCTCCCGCAGGTACCACTTCTGCTGGGGGGTGCGCGGCTGGTTGAACTGCCAGATGCCGCGCGGGCTGTCGATCTGGCCGATCTTGCCGAGTGCCAGGTTGACCTGCTGCGGGTTGGGCGAGCCGCCGGTCAGCTGGATCGCCTGGTCGAGCACCTGCGCCGCGTCGTACGACGCCATCGCGTACGTGGTGGGTGTGACCTGGTACTTCTTGCGGTAGGCCGAGGCGAAGACCCGGTTTGACGTGTTGTTCAGGTCGGCCGAGTAGTTCAGCGCGGTCTGGATGCCCAGCGCGTTGTCCTTGAGGTTCTCCAGCACGTCGCCCTCGGTGAGGAAGCCGGGCGCGTAGATCGGCCCGCGGAACTTCTCCCGCAACTGCTTGATGAACTCCACAGCGGCCGCGCCGGCGAAGAAGCAGAAGACCGCTGTGGGCTCCTTGTTCAGCGCCTTGTTGATGTCGGCGGCGTAGGTGGTCTTGCCGGGGTTGGGGTTGGCGCTGGTGTAGGTGACCGGGTCGCCGATGCGCGGGTCGGTAGCGCCGAACTCCTGCCGGAAGCCACGCACCACGTCCGGGCTGCCGACGTTCTCCGGCATGATGATCGCGATGCGGCCGTTGGACGGCAGTTGGTCGCGCAGGTAGCGGCCCAGTGCCCGGCCGGCCTCGTCCAGCACGTACGACGTCCGCCAGATGTAGAAGACGCTCTGCAGGCTGCTCGGCGAGGCGTTGGAGCCGATCAGCGGGACCTTGGCCTGCTCGACGGTGTCCCGGATGCCGACCATCACCGCCGAGTTGACCACCCCGGTGAGTGCCAGCACGCCCTGCTTGAGCAGGCCGTCGACGGCGGCCTTGCCGGTCTTCGCGGTGTCGCCCTCGTCGGCGGTCAGCAGCTCCACCGGGTGGCCGCCCAGCCGCTTGTCGTGCAGGTCGAGGAAGAGTTGGAAGCCGTTGGTGATGTCATCGCCGATGCTCTTGAAACCGCCGGCCTGTGGCGTGATCAGCCCGATCTTGATCGGGCGGCGGTTGACGGTCGGCTGGGCGTCGGTGTCGGAGCCACACCCGGCGACGAACCCGGTGGTACCGAGCGCGGCCAACAGTTGGAGCGCCCGCCTGCGATTCATCTGTGACACCGAGTTCCTTTCAAGGAGCGTTGCAGGGCTGAACACCGGCCCCTCCGGCGTTCTACCTGGTCCGCGACGCTGCGTCAATGGCTAGTGATCAACGTGCAGGGACCGCAACGAATCAAGGACCCGGGACCAGGCGGTGGACTCCGGGTCGATCAGCCCGAAATGCTCGCATTCGGGCAGTTCAAGAAGGGAGATATCGGATCCTGCGGCGGTTGCTTCCGCGACAAATCGCCGGCTCATCTCCACCGGAACCTGCTGATCCTCGGAGCCGTGCAAAACTACGGTCCGTGTCCGCGTGGGCACCAACAATCGTGGATCCGACACCGCGTACCGGTCCGGAACCTCGGTCGGGCCGCCGCCGAGCAACGCGGCCACCGCGCCCGAGTCCAGGTCCCGTCGGTACGCCTCGGCCAGGTCGGCCACCGGGGCCAGGGCGAGCACCCCACCCACCGTCGGCGCGGCGGTGGCCGCCACGTACAGCGCCAGGTGGCCACCGGCGGAGTGCCCGACCAGAATCGGCGCGCCCTCGGTCACCCGGCCGGGCAGCGCCTCGGCGGCCAGCACGGGCAGCTCGGCCACCCCGGTCAGCACGTCGGTCAACGTGCCCGGCCAGCCACCTCCCGGCTGCCCGGTCCGCCGGTATTCCAGCTGCGCCACCGGGTAGCCGTCGGCGGCGAGTGCGGCAGCCAGTGGGTCGGTGTGCCGCCGGTCGTACTCGACCCGCCAGAAACCGCCGTGCAGGACGACGACCAGCGGCCGGGCCGGACCAGCTCCAGCCGGAAACCGCAGGTCAGCCACCTGGTCCGGGTGGTCGCCGTACGCCACGGTCCGGTCGGGCTCCGGTGCGGGCCGGGTCAACACGGCGCGCGGGTCGGCAGGCATGGCGCGACGGTAGCGCGCCCGCGCGGGTAATTCGGGCCCGGTAGTCGGTCCCGGATGCCATGAGTCCTGCCCGCTGGGTAAAGATGGACCCCATGACCGAAGCGCGCTCAGCTGGACACGACGACGAGCCGGGCACCGACGACTCCGGCCACCCCGGCACTGTTGTGGTGGTTGGTCCGGACGGCCGGCCGATCGGGACGATGCAGACCGACGAGGGCCAGGGTGAGGACCCGACCCGCCTTGTCGAACAGCCGGCCAAGGTGATGCGGATCGGCAGCATGATCAAGCAGTTGCTGGAGGAGGTGAAAGCCGCACCTCTCGACGACGCGAGCCGCAACCGGATGCGGGAGATCCACGAGCGGTCGATCGTCGAGCTCAAGGAGGGCCTCGCCCCCGAGCTGCGCGACGAGTTGGAGCGCATCTCGCTGCCCTTCGCCGAGGACAAGGCCCCGAGCGAGAGCGAGTTGCGGATCGCGCACGCCCAGCTCGTCGGTTGGCTGGAGGGCCTGTTCCACGGCATCCAGGCGGCCCTGGTGGCCCAGCAGATGGCCGCCCGGGTTCAACTGGAGCAGATGCGCGGCGGCCGGCAGGCGCTGCCCAGTGGCCCCGGCGGGATGGTCCCCGGGATGTCGGGCATCGTCCAGCCGGGCGGCGGTGAGGGCCACAACACCGGCCAGTACCTGTAGTCCGGCTCAGTCCACCCCGAAAACCTTCTCCAGGTACGCCGCCACGCCGTCCTCGGTGTTCGCCGTCGTCACGTCGTCGGCGACCGCGAGGACGGCGCGGTGCGCGTTGGCCACCGCCACGCCCCGGCCGGCCCAGCTCAACATCGGCACGTCGTTGGGCATGTCACCGAAGGCCAGCACGTCCGCGGCCGCCACCCCGAGCCGGTCGCAGTACCAGTCCAGGCCGGCCGCCTTGGTCACCCCGGCCGCGGAGATCTCCACCAGCCCGGAGGACGACGAGTGCGTGGCCTCCGCCAGCCCCGCCACCGCTGCGGCGATCAGTTCGACGAAGGTGTCCGGGTCCTGCTCGCCGGCCCGAGCGAGCAGCTTCACCGCCGGCGCCGAGAGCAACTCCTCCGGCGTCTCGATCGGTCGGATCCCCTCGGGGTCGACGTCCCACCGCAGCGGGTAGTGCGCCTCATGCCGCATCTCCCGGCTGTCCAGAATCTCCACGGCGAAGCTGATGTCGGGCACCTCGGCCCGTAGCCTCCGGGCCACCTCGGCCAGGTGGTGCGGCGCGAGCGGATCGGCCCGCAGCACCTCGTCGGCGAACGGGTCGTAGACCACCGCGCCGTTGGCGCAGACCGCCGGCAACGGCTCGGCCAGTTGGTCGTACACCATCTTGAGCCAGCGGACCGGACGGCCGGTGACCAGGACGACCGGCGTGCCTCGCGCGGAGATCCGGGCGAGCACGTCGGCCGTGCGTGGACTGACTGTGTGGTCGTCGCGGATCAGCGTGCCGTCGATGTCGGTGGCGATCAGGCGGGGCGTCTCTCCCATCACCGGGACAGTAGCCGGTCGAGATACACCGCCACACCGTCGTCGTCGTTGCGCAGGGTCACCTCGTCGGCGGCGGCGCGCAGGGCGGGGTGCGCGTTGGCCACCGCCACCCGGGACCAGCCGGCCCACTCGAACATCGGCAGGTCGTTGGGCATGTCACCGAAGACCAGGACATCGGCCGGGTCCACCCCGAGGCTCTGCGCCACCACCGTCAGCCCGGTCGCCTTGTCCACCCCCGGCGGGCAGATCTCGATGAAGCCGAGCCCGGCCTGGGTGAGCGTGGCGACCTGCGGCGAGATGATCCGGCGGGCCACCGCCAGCAGTTCGTCCACGTGGTGGTCGGCGGTCCGGGCGAACGCCTTGATCACGTCGCAGGAGAGGCACTCCGCGCGGCTTCGAGCCTCGAACCGGTCCTGGTAGGGCCAACTCTCGTGGTAGTCGCCCCAGAGCGGGGCGTCGTGCTCGTCGGACGCCTCCACCATCACGGTCAGCGGGCCGACCTCGGCCTCCAGGTCGGCGAGCAGCCGGGCCAGCACCTCGGCGGGCAGCCGCTCGTCGCGGAGCACCACAGGGCCGGTCGGGTCGCTCTGGTCGACCACCCGGCCACCACCGGCCATCACCAGGAAGTCGGCGGCCCGGATGTCGTTGCGGGTCAACTCGGTCAGCCGAGGGCCGCGACCGGTCGCGCCGACCACCGGGATTCCGGCGGCCCGCACCCGGTCGAGCACCCCATGGGTGTACGCGGAGACGGTGTCATCGCTGCGGACCAGCGTGCCGTCGAGGTCGGTGGCGATCAGCTTGGGCAGTCCCGGGCGGGTCATCGTTCCTCCTTCGCCCATCGCCGTCGCGCCTGCTGTCCCCTTCTGGTGAGGAGACCCTGGCGTCACGGCGGGCAGCAACCGTACCTCGCGGAACGGGTCGCATCCATGGCTTCCAGGCGAATCGGACGCGAACAGAACCACCCTCGGCGATCTTGCGCGGTCTGTTGCTGGACGCGGGTGATCGCCTGTCGTGTCGACGCGGAAATGGCGAGGTCAGCGTGGGTGGGGTCAGGACGGCGGGGTGGGGTTGGCGAAGGGGGCCGCCGGGGTGACGGTGAGGTCGGCCGGCGCGGGGAGGGCGTCATCCTCGACCGGGTTGCGGTCTCGGTGCCGGCGCCACGGGCGGGTCGCCGGCGCGTCTCCGGGGCGGTCGTCCTCCGCTGGCCCGACCAGTGCGCCCGGCGGTGCGGCCGGAGCCAGCCGCAGAGCCGCACCGAGCAGTACGCAGGCGGCGAACGCCATCACCACACCGCGGCCGTACTCGGCCCGGAAGCCGTCCTGTGGCGAGTAGAAGAAGTTGCGCTGACCGGGATCGTTGAGGGTGGCCGTCGCGGCGACCAGCAGCGCCAGCAGGGCACCGGCCAGGGTGAGGCCGGCGAGCCGGGCGTTCGGCCGCACGGCAGCCGTGCCCCGCAGGGCCAGCGCCACTGTGCAGACGAGACCGAGGAGCCCGACCAGGTAGCCGACCCCGAAGCCACCGACCTCGGACACCCCGGCCGGCACCTCGATCGTGCCCTCACCCTCGGGCCCGCCGTTCGGCAGACTCATGACCAGCCATTCGCCGACCAGCGAGGCGACTCCGGCCACCGCGCCCAGACCGGCGAGCAGCAGAGGCAGCCGAGGGTCCTGCGCGAGACCGGCCAGAGACGAGCCGAACCGCCGCCGTGGAGCCGGGTCGACAGCACCCCACTCGATCACGGCCGGCTCGTCGGACCGGTCGCCCTGCCGCGGGATTGGAAGCTCGTCGGACATCGGCCATCCTTCCGCCGGTCACGGACCTGGTCGCATCATGGCACAGCCAGCCCGTGGTGACAGGGATCGCAGGGTAGGCGTCCGTGCCGGTCGGTCGCTCGCCGGTCACCTTTCCGCTAGCGTTCTCCTCATGCCTATCCGTACCGCTTCAGCACAATGGCAGGGCAATCTCACCGAGGGTGCCGGCACGGTCCGCACCGGTAAGGGCGGCCTGTCGGGCAACTACTCCTTCAAGTCGCGCTTCGAGGAGGGCGAGGGCACCAACCCCGAGGAGCTGATCGCCGCCGCGCACGCCGGCTGCTTCTCGATGGCGTTCTCGAAGGCGCTCGCCGACGCCGGCTCGACGGCCACCTCGGTCGAGACCACCGCCAAGGTCCACCTGGACAAGACCGACGCCGGCATGACAGTGACCCGGATCGACCTGGAGACCGTCGGCCAGGTTCCGGGGATCGACGACGCGGAGTTCCAGAAGCTCGCCGAGGCCGCCAAGGCCAACTGCCCGATCTCCCGCCTGCTCTCGCCGGGTGCCGAGATCACCCTCAGCGCGCGCCTGGCTTCCTGAGCCGGTCGACCCACCACCGCTCGTTCACGGACAGAGTCTCCGCCCGCCCCTGGGCGGTCGCTCTCTCCGTGAGCCTGCGGGCCCGGTCAGCGACACCTCACGAGGGGCCCGCCGGGTCCGGCATCGGGCAGAATGGGTGACGTGCCGGTGGAGATGACCCGTGAGCGCTTCGAGGAGCTGGTTGCCGACGCCCTCGACGAGGTGCCCGAGGAGCTGCTCGGCCTGATGAGCAACGTGGTCATCCTCGTCGAGGACGACCCGCCGCCCGGCGAGGCCGACCTGCTCGGCCTCTACGAAGGCCACGCCCTCACCAGCCGTGGCTGGGACTACTCCGGCGTCCTGCCGGACCGGATCTTCATCTACCGGCACCCGATCCTGCGGATCTGCGACAACGACGACGACGTCGTCGACGAGGTGGCGGTGACCGTCGTGCACGAGATCGCCCACCACTTCGGCATCGACGACGAACGGCTGCACGCGCTGGGCTGGGGCTGAGCCCACCGACAGCCGCGCTGTCGCCGCTCGGCCGATGGCCCGTAGTTGCCCTGGTCGCCTACCTTCGGTGCAGCGACCGCAACCCTGTCAGGAGGCACCCTTTCATGCGCAGTGAGCTGTTCTCCGCGGAGAATCTGGAGAAGGAGTCCGCGCAGCCCGGCATGCGGCTGCAAAACTCCAAGATGTTGAAGATCGAACTCAACGGCGAGGCGATGGCCCGGGTCGGGTCGATGGTCGCCTACCAGGGCAATGTGCAGTTCCAGGCGCTGGGCTCGGGCGGGCTCGGCAAGTTTCTCAAGCAGAAGCTCACCGGCGAGGGTGTCCCCCTGATGAAGGTCTCCGGCCAGGGTGACGTCTTCCTCGCCGAACTCGCCAAGGACGTGCACATCATCGACCTGGAGCCGGGCGACGCCCTCTCCATCAACGGCTCCAGCGTGCTCGCCTTCGACTCGACCCTCCAGTACGACATCAGGATGGTCGGCGGTGCCGGCATGGCCTCATCGTCCGGCCTGTTCAACTGTGTGTTCAGCGGCTACGGACGGATCGCCATCACCACCAAGGGCACCCCGGTCGTGCTCAACGTGGACGCCCCCACGTACGTCGACCCGCAGGCCGCGGTCTGCTGGTCGGCCAACCTCCAGACCGGCTACCACCGGGCCGAGCAGCTGGGCCTCGGCACGCTGCTGGGCCGACGCACCGGTGAGTCGTTCACGATGAGCTTCGCCGGCCAGGGCTTCGTGGTGGTGCAGCCGTCCGAGGAGCCGCCGGTCCTGGGCAGCGGCCAGCAGCAGCAGGAGGGCGGTCTGCTCGGCGGTCTGCTGAGCTGACCACCTCGGCGCGGGCGCTCCTGATCTGTGGGAGCGCCCCGCCCGGTCAGGTCAGCTCACCGGTGCGCAGTCGGGCCAGCCAGGCCGCCGCGTCGACGTAGTCGACGTCGGAGAGGCCCGCCGGCGCGGGCACCGGCCGATCGCCCGCTGCCGCGGCCCACCGGTGCCGGGGGTACGAGCCCAGGAAACGGACCCCCGCGCAGACCCGGCGCAGCCCCTGCAACGCCTCGCCCAGTCGTACGTCGGCCACGTGCCCGGTGCAGTCCAGGAAGAAGACGTACCGGCCCAGCGCCTCCCCGGTGGGGCGGGACTCGATCCGGGTCAGGTTGACGCCCCGGACGGCCAGCTCCATCAGTACGGACAGCAGCGCGCCGACCCGGTCGTGCGCGATGTAGACCGCGAGCGAGGTGAGGTCGTCGCCGGTCGGCGGCGGGGGCGGCCCGGGCCGGGACACCAGCGCGAACCGGGTCACCGCGTCCGGGTGATCGGCGATCTTGTCGGCGAGGGTGGCGAGCCGGTGTCGGACCGCCCCGATCGGCGCGCAGATGGCCGCGTCGTACGCGCCGGCACCGGCACCCGCCGCGGCCGCGCCGTTGGAGAGCACGTCGACCACCACGGCGTCCGGCAGATGGTCGCGCAGCCAGCCCCGGCACTGGGTGGAAGCCTGCGGATGAGCCGCCACGGTGCGGATCGAGGTCAGCGGCGTGCCGGGCCGCGCGCCGAGCACGAACTCCACAGGCAGGATCACCTCTCGGGTGATCACCAGCGGCTCGCCCTCGGCCATCTCGTCCAGGGTGACGCCCACCGCGCCGCCGATCGAGTTTTCCAGCGGCACCAGCGCGGCGTCAGCGTCTCCGGTCCGGACGCTGTCCAGCGCCTCCCCGACGCTGCGGGCAGGCGTACAGGTGCCGCGCTCGGCGGCGGGGAGGGAGCGCAGGGCCTGCTCGGCGAAGGTACCCTCCGGCCCGAGGTAGACGAAGCGTGTCGGCGGTGTTCCCGGCATGCCGATCAGCCTACGCACTCGGCCGGACGGCCGAACCGGCGTCGCAGGCGAGGGCGCGGATCCCGGCCGGGCCGGTGGCGCGTACCTCGATGGTGCAGACGTCGGTGCCGGCGGTGACCAGGGTCGGTGCACTGGCCTGGCCCCGGGTGACCACCTGGAGTTCCTCGTGTCCGGTCACCTCCAGGACGGTGTACTGCCACTCGGCGGCGCAGAGCGGCCCGGTGCGGACCTGGACCCGGACATTTGTCGGAAGCACGCCGGCCCGGCCCCGCAGCAGTTGCACCACCCGCTGGCCGGTCGGGCCGTTCCGGCAGGCCGTCGCGACCAGCCCGGCATCCGGAGTGGGCGTGACCGCACCGACTGGCGGTGCGCTGGCCGGCGGGCCGGTGGGTGGGGTGCTCGGGCCGGACGCCGTCGGGGCCGCGGTGCGGGTGGGCGCGGCGGTCGGCTCCGACAACTCGGGTGGGGCACCACAGCCGGCGAGCACCGCGACGGCGAACACCGCGAAGGCGACCGGTCGGATCCGGACCGTGGGCCGCGCGGGGGCGTGATCGGACGCCCGGCCACGAGGCGCCGGTGGGATGTGGACCGTCGCCCGGGGTGGGGGAGACGAGGGGTGGGGCGGGGTGAACGGCACGGGCCGATCCTCGGGACATCGGAGAATTCGTCGCGGCCGGGGTGGCCGAGCCCATCGTAGGGTCAGCGGCCGATCGGGTGAAGGTCAGCCGGTGACGCGGTGCCCGGCGCGCTGTAGCGCGGCGGTGCCCTCGGCCAGCCGGACGGCCGGCACCAGCAGATAGTCGGTGTCGAAGGTGGAGAAGGTGAGCACGCTGACCCGTGCCTCGGCGAGCGGGTCGACGAGCGCGGCCAGGTTGCCGGTGCTTGCCAACTCCACCGGGGCGGTGACCCGTAGACAGCGCCAGACGGTCTCCACCACGGCGTGCGCCGGAACCCGATCTGCCGGGCAGATCACCGAGATCCCATCGGAGGTCCAGCTCACCGTCACCACGTCGGTGCCGCTCAGCCCGCTCGACAACGCGTACGGCAGGGCGGTGCCGGCGGCCAGCCGACACACAGCGTATTCCCCTGGCAGCACTGCGACATCGAGCATGAGGGCACCTTACGGCCTACTCGCGCAAGGCTGAGCCAGCAACGCCGTGGGGGGCTCTGCCGCTGGTCAGACCTCGGAGAAGAAGGTGAGCGAGCCGGCCACGGCGCCGTCGGTGAGCACCGGGGTGGAGATCGCGTCGACTGTCGCGTCGGAGCTGTTCGCCGAGGCGGCCTGCACCCGGAGTAACCCGCGGGCGAGTCGACCGGAGGTGAGCGCCAGCAGGGGCGGGATCTTGTCGATCTCGGCCTCGGTCAGCTCGCCCCGGTTGGCGGTGAAGTCGAGAAGGCGCAGCCCGCCGTCGAGCAGCGGTCGCCCGATCAGGCCATCTGGCTCGCCCAGGCAGAGCAGCTCGCAGCCGGCGGTGGAGATCGCCACCACCAGGGTGTCGGCGTCGATCAGCAGGCACGGCTCAGCGGCCCGGGAGACCGTCGAGGACCACTGGCCGACGTTGCCGGACTCCGGCTCTGTCAAGCCCCGCGCCGCCGGCACGAACGCTTCTGAGAGCGAAAGTTCGACGTGGGCCACCGCGCCTCCTATGTGCACCGATCGACTGTCCACGCTAGCGGGTCGCCGACGGAATCACCGAGCGCACCGGGTCACCGAGCCGCGCAGCGTGAACCGAGGCGGTCGGCGACGGCGCGGAGGCCGGTGAGGTCGAAGGGGGACCGGAGCCGCGTGGCGTCGCTGGTGACGTTACCGGCGGTGGGCCGGCTTGTCAGCGGCCGTTCGGCCCTCGTCATACCACCGGTAGTCGGCTGGTGGACGGTACGTGCCGTTCAGCCAGGTGCCGGGGTGCTGTGCGACCCGGGAAAGCTTTTCGGCGGTGGCCGGGCTGATCCGGCTGCCACCAGCCACGAGGAGCCGGTCCAGCTCTCGGTGGGTGGCCATCAGACAGTCCTTCGGAAGGCCGTAGACGCTGATCACGCCGGAGCCGACGAAGGTCAGCACCGGCGTCACCGGGACCGGCAGCCCCACCGCGTCGGAGAGGGCCTTACTGGCCC
Source organism: Micromonospora sp. NPDC005215 (assembly GCF_040607915.1). Lineage (NCBI taxonomy): Bacteria > Bacillati > Actinomycetota > Actinomycetes > Micromonosporales > Micromonosporaceae > Micromonospora > Micromonospora sp. NPDC005215. The sequence continues at coordinate 12,911 of NZ_JBEXHQ010000027.1, forward strand.
GCTTGGCGTCCCGGCGGGACTCGGCCACGTACGGCGGACGCTTGCCGTTGATCTGCACCACGTCCCCGGCGACGAGCACCCTGGCCCGGCCGTGGTCGGCGATGGTCACGGCGAAGAGGCCGCTCGGCCCGATGGCGAGGAACCCGGCCCGCTCGTCCTGACCGCGGTCGAGGACGTCGGTGACGTCGGTGCGCGGCCACTCGATGACGTGCCAGGCAGGCCCGAGGTGGTCGAGTTGACCCAGTGCCCGCGCCCCGGCCGCCTCCAGGCGGCGCGCACCCCGCTCGGCACGACGGCGGCGGGCCCATTCGAGCGGTGTCGGACGGACCGGTTCGAGAACCCCCGGCGACTCGACGCGGGGATGTGGCACCGCCACGGGCGGCAGTGCCCGAGCGGACGGTACGGCTCGTCGTGCGGGAAAGACAGTCATCGCGACCTCCGGCAAAAGGTCCCTCGAAGTTATGTCCTCACTACCCTACGTTGCCACTACCGGTGTTCGGCAAGCCGGAACGCCGGAGTGACTACGGATGAATGCCATATTCATCCACAGTTCTTTTCTCGGATGCCGCCAAACCCTGCCCTACGCTGCGGGAGTGACCCACTACGTCGACAGTGAAGTCGGCCGGCTCGGCACCGTACTGCTGCACCGGCCCGGCCCCGAACTGGCCCGGCTCACCCCCCGCAACAACGACTCGCTCCTGTTCGACGCGATCCCCTGGGTCGGACGAGCCCAGGAGGAGCACGACGCGTTCGCCGCCGCCCTGCGCGACCGTGGAGTCGAGGTGCTCTACCTGGCCACCCTGCTGACCGAGACACTTGCCGTCGCGGACGCCCGGGCCGAGCTCACCGAGCAGGTGCTGCGCTCCCGGCGGCTCGGCGACACCCTGCGGGCCCGCGTCGCCGACCATCTCTCCTACCTCGACCCGGCCGCCCTGGCCGACGTGCTCACCGCCGGGCTGGCCCACGAGGAACTGCGGATCAGCTCAGAGCGGCCGGGCGGACTGGTCTACACGCTGATGGACCGGCACGACTTCGTCATCGACCCGCTGCCCAACCTGCTGTTCACCCGTGACTCGTCGCTGTGGATCGGCGACCGGGTCGGCGTCACCAGCCTGGCCATGCCGGCGCGACGCCGCGAAACCACTCTGACCGACGCCATCTACCGCCACCATCCACGCTTCGCCGGCACCGAGTTCGTCTACCGCCCGAACCTTGAGCACCTGGAGGGCGGGGACGTGCTGCTGCTCGCCCCCGGGGTGCTGGCGGTCGGGGTGGGCGAACGGACCACCCCGGCCGGCGCGGAACGACTCGGCCGACAGGTCTTCGCCGCCGGCCTGGCCCACACCATCCTTGTGGTGCCGATCGCCCAGAAGCGCGCCACCATGCACCTCGACACGGTCTGCACGATGGTCGACGTGGACGCCGTACTGATGTATCCCAACATCGCGAGCACGCTGTCCGCGTACACGGTGATTGCCGGCGCGGACGGTGCGGACCCGCGGGTGGACGGGCCCGCGCCGTTCCTGCGGGCCGCCGCCGACGCGATGGACCTCGACCTGCTGCGGGTCATCGACACCGGGCTGGACCCGGTGACCGCGGAACGCGAGCAGTGGGACGACGGCAACAACACCCTCGCCCTGGCGCCCCGGCTCTGCGTCGGCTACGAGCGCAACACCGAGACCAACGCCCAGCTGGAGCGCGCTGGCATCGAGGTGATCCCGATCGCCGGCTCCGAGTTGGGCTCCGGTCGTGGCGGGCCGCGCTGCATGTCCTGCCCGATCACCCGCGACCCGTTGTGAGAATGGGCGCCTTCTCCCGGAGAAGGCGCCCAGACGCAGCTCAGCGGAGGGTGAGTTGCCGGCCGAGCAGTCCCTGGCGGGAGCGCCGGCCGGCGGCGTCGAGCGGGTCGGTGGCGGCCAGCGCCTCGGCGTACCGCTTGGCGAACTGCGCCACCGGCTCCTCCCAGTCGGCCGCCGGAGTCGCCTCCGGCAGGTCCCAGACCGGCACCAGCCGACCGTGCGCGCGGAACATGCCGGCGAACTTGGTCTGCTCGCCGAGCGTCAGCGAGCCGGCCGCGCCGAGGCGGGCCAGCGCGTCCAGGGCGGCGTCCTCGTCGTCGGGCAGCACCCAACGCACGTGTGCCTTCTCCGGGACCTGGCACCAGTACGCGGCCTTCGCCGCGGTCAGCCGCACGGTCGGGTAGATGGCCGCGTTCGCCCGCTCCAGCGACGCCTGGACGGTCGGATCGGCGGCGGCGCCGGGGTCGAGCCAGAACTCGAATCCGTCGTGCATGGTGATCTCCAGTGGGCCGTCCACGAGGACGTCCTGCAAGCGGGGCCCGGGGCCGGGCAGCGGCGGCACTGCCACCTGGCCACCCGGCTCGGTCCGCAGCGCGCTGAGCAGCGCCTCGGCCAGATCTCGGGAGACGTCACCGGACTGCTGGTGGCGTTGGAGACCGATGAGCACCCGACCGTCCGGCTTGGTGATCGCCGGAGCGGCCATCGGCAGCACCGTGGCGAGCGTCGCCGGCCGGTCCCCGAACTCCTCGACCAGGGCGGGCGCCAGCCGCAGCGGCGCGGAGGCGGCCGGCACCAACTCGCGCAGCGCGATCCACTCGACCTCGTCGACCAGCCCGTCGAACGGACGCGGCACGAAGACGTCGCGGACCTTGTCGCGGCGGGGGGCGGTGTCGGTGGTGGTGCGCTGGCTCTTTCGACGCTTACTCACGGCGTCACAGCCTAGAGCCCCGGCCGGCCCGCCGTGGGCCGGACCCGCCAGAGCCAGACTCAGCCCGCCGGCACCAGGTCGGGTCGGGGTGCTGGCGCCGGGTCGAACTCCGCCCAGACGCGCTGGCCCATGCCGTCCCGCTCGACACCCCAGCGGGTGGCCAGACCGGCCACGATGTGCAGCCCCCGCCCGTCCGCCGCGTCCGCGCTGGCCGTCCGGATCCGTGGCGCGGTGCTCGCGCCGCCGTCGGTGACTCCGAGTTGGATCACTGGGCCCTGGGTGGAGGGCCGCAACCGCCAGGCCACCCGGACCACTCCGCCGGGCAGCGGCCTGGCGTGCCGCACCGCGTTGCCCACCAGCTCCGCGAGCACCGCGATCAGATCCGCGAGGAGCATCGGGGGTACGACGTCCGCCAGCTCACCGGCGAGCCGGTGCCGGGCCAGCCGTGCCCCGGCCGGGTGGTGGGGGACCACCACGCACCACGCCTGATCCCTCGCTGCCACCGTCGCCTCCACGTCGCGCCACCTCGGTCAACCGCGCGGTAGCCGCACCTCTGCGACCGTACCGCCGTCGGTCCCTGGACGTAGGGATACCCATCCATTCTGTTGTTCAACGATCCGGCGGACGAGATAGAGGCCGAGCCCCGCCCCCGGGTAGCCGCGCCGGTCGCCGGACTCGCCCTGCCAGAACCTGTCGAACGCCCGCTCCACGTGCTCCGGTCGGATGCCGATGCCCCGGTCGCTGACCCGGAACGCCACCAGTTGGCCGTCCACCGAGGCGGTGATCTCGATCGGCGACTCCGGTGGGGAGTACTTGCCGGCGTTCGTCGTCAGCTCGGTCAGCACGGTGGCCAGGCTGGGCCGGTGGCCGAGCGCCTTGGGCAGGTCGGTCGGGAGACGGAGCACCAGCCGGCGACGCAACTCCGTCGGCAGGTCCAGGACCGCGGAGCGCAGCGCCTCGCCGAGGTCGAACGGGGTGGGCGGGTCGTCACCCGGCCCGGCCTCGGCCGCCGAGCTGAGGAGACGGTCGACCAGTCGGGCCAACTCGTTGGCGCGTTGCCCGATCACCCGGGCAGCCTGCCGTCGGTCGACCTCGGTCAGCGAGTCCCAGTGGTCGGTGAGGGTGTCCGCGTACCCCTTGATCACGGTGACCGGGGTGCGGAGTTCGTGGCTGGTCACCGCGACGAACAGCTCCCGGTCATGGTCGCGGCGCTGCTGGTCGGTGATGTCGCGGAAGGTGACCACCCGCAGCGTGCCCGGACCGGGCAACTCGCCGGAGGTGATCCGCAGCCAGCGGCCGTCCGGCATCCGGTGATCCCGCACCTGACCGGAGGGCGGCAGCGGAAACGGCAGCGGACGGCTCAGCGCCTGCTCGACCGTCCGGCCGGTGACCTGGGCGGCGGCCGGGTTCCAGAGCCGGACGTGCCCGTCCCGGTCGACGACGGCCAGCCCGTCGGCGAGGGCCGCCACCACCGGGCCGTCACCGTGCACCGGCAGGCCGCTCTGGTCGCCGTACATGTGCGCGACACAGGACGCGAGGTAGGCGACCACCCCCTGCCGCTCGGCGTCCGGCTCGTCGTCGCCGGGATAGAGCGCGTGCAGGCTGCCGACGGTGTGGCCGCCGATCTCGGCCCGCGAGACCACCATCCAGCGCAGGTCACTGCCGCCCAGCTCGCCGGCCAACTTGCCGTTCAGGCGGCCCACCAGCACGTTGCGCACCCGTGGCCCGTTGAGCAGGCAGACCGTGTCCGGGTCGTCGACCGCCAGCGGACGGCCGAGGGCCCACGCGGCCGCGCCGGTCGCGGAGATCACCCGACCACCGGTCGGACCGAACTCGACGAACGCCATCCCGGTCGCGCCGAGGGCCGGCTGGGCCACCCGGAGCAGCTGGGTGAGGACCGGAAGGCCCGCCTCCCCAGAGTTGATCATTTCGATGACGACGGTGTGACCGGTGAGGAGAGCGGGGAAATCGATACGCTCCGGCATGTGCCGAGTCTGCCCCGCCGACCCGGATTTGGCACCCCTGCGCGGTCAGCGGTCCAGCCGGGCGAGGGCGTACCCGGGCCGGTCGGTGATGATCCCGTCCGCCCCGGCCGCCAGCACCAGCTCAAGGTCGGTCGGCTCGTTGACCGTCCAGACGTAGACCTGGTTGCCGGCCGTGCGAAGTGCGGGCAGCAGCTGCGGACGTGCCCGGACCAGGCCGATGCCCGGCCCCGCGATACGGGTGCCGAACGGCAGCCGACCCAGCCGCGGCCAGCGCGGCAACACCTCCAGCAGCAGCACCGTGGGCAGCGTCGGGGCGAGTTCGTGCACCCGGCGGACCGCCAGCGGGGAGAACGACATGACGGTGACCTGCACCGGGTCGTCCGGTGCCGGCTCGGCCAGCCCGTACCGACGCAGCAGGCTGACCAGTCGCCGTTCCACGTTCGAGCCGTAGCGCGACGGGTGCTTCGTCTCCACCAGCAACCGGACCGGCCGGCCGGCGGCGAGCACCGCGTCCAGCAGTCGGGTCAGGGTCAGCAGCCGGGTGTGCGAATCGTCCGGCGGTACGTCCTCGCTCGGCGCGCTGCCCGGATGCCACGAGCCGAAGTCCAGCGCTTCCAGCTCCGCGAGGGTCCGCGCGCTGACCAGACCGCGACCGTTGCTGGTGCGGTCGAGTCGTCGGTCGTGCACGCAGACCAGGTGCCCGTCCCGGGTCAGCCGGACGTCGCACTCCAGGCCGTCGGCACCCTCGTCGAGTGCCCGCAGGTACGCGGCGAGGGTGTGCTCGGGAAGGTCGTACGAGGCGCCGCGGTGCGCGAAGACCAGTGGGCCACCCATCCCGGCCGCCTCAGATGACCTGGCCGGGCTGCCCGTTCGCGTCGACCACCGGGCGGCCGACCGCAGCCCACTGGCGCATCCCGCCGTCGGCGTTACGCACCTGCTCCCAGCCGTTGTTGACCAGGTAGGCGACGACCTGGGCGGAACGCCCCCCGGAGCGGCAGACGACCGCCACCTCCCGGTCGGTGGGCACCTCCGCGAGCCGAGCCGGCAGCTCCATCATCGGCAGGTGGTGGGCGTTGGGAGCATGGCCGGCCGCCCATTCGTCGGCCTCCCGCACATCCAGCAGGTAGGTCTCGTCGGCGATCTCGGTCACGGGCACGGTGGGAACCTGGGGTCCGAACACAGGAAGCAACACTAGATCCTCGTCGACCGGTTCGGCACCGACCTGGCCGTCGACACCGTCACAACCGGGACACCCAGCGCGGGTTGGCCTGCGCCCAGGACGGCATCTGTCGACCGCGAACCGCCTCGAACAGCCCGTTGCCCCCGTTGTCCAGCACCACGTACGACACCTCGTCGATGATCTGTGGGGACGACGGCAACTGGACGCCGCGCATCCCGTCGGGCGGCAGCGCGCGTAGCGCGAGGAGCAGGTCCTCCAGGGGTACGCCGTTGGTGTCGACGGTCAACGAGCCGCCCACCGCCCGGAGCACCTGATCCAACTTGACCGGGTTGCTCCGCAGGTCGGCCCTACCCGCGCTGTCCAGCATCGCCCGGAGCAGTTGCTGCTGGTGGTGCTGCCGGTCGTAGTCGCCGCCGGGCAGGTCGTAGCGCTGCCGGACGTAGTCCAGGGCCTGCGCTCCGTCCATCTGTCGGCAGCCGACGGGGAAGACCCGGTTGGTGTGGATGGAGCGGACCTCGGTGTCCACGCACATCTGCACCCCGCCGAGCAGGTCGATGACCTTCCGGAAGCCGGAGAAGTCGATGAGCGCGGCACCGTCGAACCGGATGCCGGTGAGTCGGTTGAGGGTGGCGGAGAGCAGTTGGGCTCCGGCCGGTCCGCCACCGCCGTGCTCGTACGCCGCATTGATCTTGTCTTGACCGCCACCGAAGCCGTTCGCGGGCGGGATGGCGACAAGCAGGTCACGCGGCACGGAGACCAGGTAGGCCTCCCGCTGGCCGGCCGGCACGTGCACGATGAGGATGGTGTCGGAGCGTTGGTCCGGTCCGCTGTCGCCGGGGCGGCGGTCGGAGCCGACCAGGAGATAGTTGAGCGGCCCGTCCAGGTCGGTGCGGTCGGTGCGGGCGTCGGGGGCGAGCAGCTGTTCCTTGGTCACCGTGCGGTCGTACCGGTTGCTCAGCGTCTTGAGCCCGACCACGGCCAGTCCGGCCAGCACGACGAGGGTCAGGCCGATGCCGAGCATGATCCGCGAGCCTCGGGCGCGACGTGCTCGGGTGGGCGGGGCCGCTCCGGCCCGGCCCGCCGCGTTCCGTCTCCACCTGGCCGTGACCGCCTCCCCGCAGCCGATACATGAAACCTGCTCATGTCAGGCTACGGGCGGTGACGGGATGGTCGCCGGCTTTCCGGGACTTCCGGCCACCGTCCCTCACTTGCGGGTGGAGATCACCTCGGGGTGGGTGAAGACGAACTCGGCGAGCTTGTCCTGCTTGACCGCCCGGAACATGTCCTTCGTCTCGTCGTTCAGCGCCTCGGTGCCGTTGCTGGTGCCGTTGAAGGTGCCGTTGTTGGTCTTGAGCATGGTCAGCTCGTTCGCTGTCACCCCGCGCATGGTGAAGATGAAGTTCTCGATAGACGCGCCGCCGGTGTCCAGCACGAACGCCTTGCCGGCCGCCTTGATCAGCTGCTGGAGCTTGGTCGGGTTGGTGAGCATCCCGCCATCGGTGGCCTTCTTGGCCATCGCCTTGATCAGCTGCTGCTGGTTCTGCTGCCGGTCGTAGTCGCCACCGGGCAACCCGTAGCGCTGCCGCGAGTAGTCGAGCGCCGCCCAGCCCTCCATCTGCTGGCAGCCCTTCTTGTGCACCACCGGGGTCATCTTCTTGCCGGTCTTCTTGGCGTCGGCGTTCCACATCGGCTTGCCGTCGACGAACGACATGTGCTTCGACTTGACCTCGTGACTCACGCAGATCCGCACGGTGCCGAGGGTGTCGATGACGTTCTTGAAGCCGCCGAAGTTGATGATCGCCGCGCCGTCGAAGCTGACCCCGGTAAGTCCCTTGATCGTCTCGGCCATCAACTGTGCGCCGCCCTCCCAGCCGCCGCCGTTGCGGGCGCCCACCTCGAAGGCTGCATTGATCTTCGCGCTGCCGCCGGACCAACCGTTCTTCGGACGAGCCGGGATCTGCACCTCGGTGTCGCGGGGAATGGAGATCAGGTACGCCTGGTCGTGCGTGGCCGGGATGTGCAGGATGATGATGCTGTCCGAGCGCACGTCGTCGGCGGCCCAGCGCTCCCGAGCGTCAACGCCGAGCAGCAGCATGTCGATCGGGCCGTCCAGACTGGCCCCGCCCTCGGCGTCGGACTTGCTCGCGTCCCCCAGCAGGTTCCGTTGCGCGATGTCCCCGGTCGCCTGGCCGATCAGCACCTTGCCGCCGACGATGCCCACTCCGCTGCTGAGCATCAGCACCGCCCCGAACACCACTGTCAGCCGGGCCCACAGCGGGTCCTTGCGCTTGGTCCGCTTCTTCGCCGGCCCTCCGCCACCCACCCGGCCGCCGTCACCGCCGCCGGGCGGGCGACCGCCAGGCCCACCACGCGAGGGGTGCGCCTGCGCGGGTATGGCCGCGGCGACACGGCCGCTGGGGGCGGCGGACCCGGGGGAAGGAGGGCGGCGACTGGCCTGAACCGGCATGCGTGCTCCAGCTCGTGATCAGGAGGGGGCGGCACCACTGTACGTACATCAAATCGACTTGGCGAGTTCATCGTGGGTCAATCTCGACGCCGATTTACACGAATCAGGTCGATCGTCACACCTCGATGACCGACCGTCGCCGCGGCGTACCACCGGGCCGACCCGTGCGGTCAGCCGCCGTCCTTGCCCTTCGGCGGGTTGGCCTTGACCCAGTCCGCCATGGTGTCCGCCGTCATGGCCTGGTACATGGCGAGTGCCTTCTCCCGGTCCGAGACCACCACCGACTCGCCGTTGATGGTGTCGCTGCCCGAGTTCGGGCTTGTCACAAAGGTGAGGTTCTGGCCGCGCAGGTTGCGGAACTGCAGCGCCATGTCGGTAACCGAGAAATCCTGGTCGACGGTTACGGCCGCGGTCACCGACTTGAGGAAGTTGTTGAGCTTCCCCGGGTTTGCCAGCGTGCCGGTGCTCGCCGCCTTGTCCATCAGCGCCCGGAGGAACTCCTGCTGGTGCCGCATCCGGGCGAAGTCCCCGTCCGGGAACTGCTTGCGCTGCCGGATCCAGTCCAGCGCCTCCGCGCCGTCCATGTGGTTGGTGCCCTTGGTGAACGTCCGGTACGGCTTGTGGATCGAGGTGACGGTCCGCTCCACCTTCAGGTCCACCCCGTCGAGGGCGTCGGTGACCTCCTTGAAACCGCCGAAGTCGATCGCCATCACGTGATCGATCCGAACGTCGGTGAAGCACTCCACTGTGCGAACCGCCAGCGGCAGACCGCCGAACGCGAACGCGGCATTGATCTTCGACCGCTGTCCGGAGCCGCAGTCCGCACCGGCGCTCTCCGGAATCGGCACGTAGAGGTCACGCGGGATGGAGACCAGGTACGCCTCCTGGTGGTCGGCCGGGATGTGCATCACGATGATCGTGTCGGCACGCCACTGGCTCTTGCTGTCGACCGGCGCGTCCGGGTCCCGCGAGTCGCTGCCGACCAGCAGGATGTTCAGCGCGCCATCCACCGTCTTTGCCGGCCGGCCACCGGTGATCTCCGCGAACGGGTCGGTGCGGGCCAGGTCGCCGTCGAGGTTGCGGGCGTACAACCAGGCGCCGACGCCGCCGAGCAGCGCCAGCACCAGCACCGTGACCCCCGACACGAGGGCGATCCGACCCCAACGGGGGCGCGGCCCACGCCGCCCCGCCCCGCCGAGGCCACCCGGTCCGCCGGGCCCCCGTGGCCCCACCGGACCGCCGGGCCTGGGCTGCTCCTCGTCGTACGGCGGGTAGAAGCGTGCCTCGGTCGGACGGGCGCGCCCGGAGGCGCCCCGATCGGGGCCGGGGACCGACGCGCGCCCGGCGCTGCGGTGCAGGTGCGGATGCGGGACGCCGGCAGACGAGGTCGCAGACATGTCACTCAGGGTACGTAGCGGGAGCCACCGCCGCCTTCAGCCGACACTCAGAGAACGCCGGTGCCGACGAACTGGTTATCCCAGCCGCGCCCGGAAGTACGCGATGGTGCGTCGCAGGCCATCTTCGGGCGTCACCGTCGGCTCGTAGCCGAGCAGTTCGCGGGCGAGCGTGAGATCGGGCCGGCGCATCTCCGGGTCGTCCGAGCTGCGAGTGACATAGGTCACCGACGAGGTGCTGTCGGAGAGTGACACGATCAACTCGGCGAGTTGCCGCATCGACAGCTCGTGCTCGGTGCCGCAGTTGACCGGGCCGGTTTCGGTCGAGTCGAGCAGCAGCAGGATGCCCCGCACCAGGTCCTCGACGAAGCAGATGGACCGGGTCTGGTTACCGGTGCCGTGCACGGTGATCGGCTCGCCGCGCAGCGCCTGGGAGATGAAGGTGGGGATGGCGCGGCCGTCGTCCGGGCGCATCCGCGGGCCGTACGTGTTGAAGATCCGGACGATGGCCGCGTCGAGCCCGCGGTAGCGGTGGTACGCCATCGTCGCGGCCTCGGAGAAGCGCTTCGCCTCGTCGTAGACGCTGCGGACCCCGATCGGGTTGACGTTGCCCCAGTAGGTCTCGCGCTGCGGGTGCTCCTTCGGATCCCCGTACGCCTCGGAGGTGGAGGCCATCAGGAACCGGGCGCCGTCGGCGGTCGCGCGCTCCAGCAGGTGCAGGGTGCCCACCGAACCGACCCGGAGGATCTCCACCGGCAGTTGGGCGAAGTCGGTGGGGCTGGCCGGCGAGGCCATGTGCAGGATCGCGTCGAACCGTTCGGCCAGCGCCGGGTGATGGGTCGGCAGACCCTCGGAGATGTCCGCTTCGACGAGCGTGAAGGTGGGCTGGTCCAGCAGGTGGGCGACGTTCTCCTTGGAGCCGGTCACGAAGTTGTCCAGCGCCACCACCGTGCACCCACGGGCGATCAGGACATCCACCAGGTGCGATGGGACGAAACCAGCGCCGCCGGTGACGAGAACGCGATGACCGGAACCGAAGCGCTCAGCAACCTTCATGCTGGTCAGCCTACCGACCCTGGATTGCCGGGACGGGCCCCCGGTCGACGCGTGGCGTTGACCGAGGGCCCGTCCCTGCGAGCTGCGGCGATCAGTGGGCGCCATGCCCGGTGAGGGCACGCACCTCCAACTCCGCGTACTTGTCCTCGTCGTGCTCCTTGGAGACGACAGTGCCGATCCACCCGCACAGGAAACCGAACGGGATGGAGAGGATGCCCGGGTTGGACAGCGGGAACCACTGCCAGTCGTGATCCGGGAACATCGAGGTCGCCGCGCCGGAGACCACGGGCGAGAAGAACACAAGCAGTACGGCCGAGAGCAGACCGCCGTAGATCGCCCACACCGCGCCGGAGGTGTTGAACCGCCGCCAGAAGAGGCTGTAGAGGATCGCCGGCAGGTTGCCCGAGGCGGCGACCGCGAAGGCCAACGCCACCAGGAACGCCACGTTGAGGTTCTGCGCGTAGATCGACAACAGGATGGAGATCGCGCCGATCACCAGGGCGGAGATCCGGGCGACCCGTACCTCCTGGCGCTCCGACGCCTCCCCCTTCTTCATGACGTTGGCGTAGAAGTCGTGCGCGAGGCTGGACGAGGAGGCCAGGGTCAACCCGGCCACCACCGCCAGGATGGTGGCGAAGGCGACCGCCGCGATGATCGCGAGCAGGGCTGCCCCACCCAGGTCACCGCCGAAGAAGTCGAGACCCAACGCCTCGGCCAACTGGGGTGCCGCCGTGTTGCCCGCCTTGTCCTGTTCGGTGATCGCCTTGCTGCCGACCAGCGCCGCCGCACCGAAACCGAGGGCCAGCGTGAGCAGGTAGAAGGTGCCGATGATGCCGATCGCCCAGAGCACGCTCTTGCGGGCCGCCTTCGCGGTCGGCACCGTGTAGAAGCGGATCAGGATGTGCGGCAGACCGGCGGTGCCGAGCACCAGGGCGATGCCCAGGGACAGCAGATCCACCTTGTTGTAGAAGGTCTGCGTCGAGTTGCCGGCGACCTCGACGCCGTACCGCAGTCCGGGTTCGAGGAACGCGCTGCCCTTGCCGGACGCCTCGGCCGCCTGGCCCAGGAGTGCCGACAGGTTGAAGTTGAACTTCGCCAGCACCAGGATGGTCATCAGCAGCGCGCCGGTCATCAGCAGGAACGCCTTGACGATCTGGACGTAGGTGGTGCCCTTCATGCCGCCCACGGTGACGTAGATGATCATCAGCGCGCCGACCATGACGATGGTGGCCACCTTCGCGGTGGCCGCGTCCATGCCGAGGAACTCCGTCCCCGGCTTGATGCCGAGCAGCAGCGCGACAAGCGCGCCGGCACCCACCATCTGGGCGAGCAGGTAGAAGATCGACACCGTGATGGTGGAGACCGCCGCCGCCGTACGCACCGGACGCTGACGCATCCGGAACGCCAGCACGTCGGCCATCGTGTACCGGCCCGAGTTACGCAGCAGCTCCGCGACCAGCAGCAGGGCCACCAGCCAGGCGACCAGGAAGCCGATCGAGTAGAGGAAGCCGTCGTAGCCGTAGAGCGCGATGATGCCGGCGATGCCGAGGAACGACGCGGCCGACATGTAGTCGCCGCCGATCGCCATGCCGTTCTGGAAACCGGAGAAGGACCGGCCACCGGCGTAGAAGTCGGTTGCCGTCTTGGTCTGCCGGCTGGCCCAGATCGTGATGGCCAGGGTCACCGCCACGAAGACCAGGAACAGCGTGATGGTCAGGTTGCGGGCTGTGTGGTTGCCCGCCTCGGCCGCGAGGACCGTCTCAACCGCGTGGACCGTCTTCACGGGTCACCTCCCCGATCTCTTCGCGGATCCGGTCGGCGATGGGGTCGATCTTCCGGTCCGCGTACCGGGAGTAGAGCCAGGCGATCAGGAACGTGGAGACGAACTGGAGCAGGCCGAAGACCAGTGCGACGTTGATGTTGCTGCCGAACAGCTTCGTGCCCATGAAGTCCCGGGCGTACGCGGAGAGAATGACGTAGAGCGCATACCACAGGAAGAACGCGACGGTCATCGGGAAGACGAAGCCGCGCAGCGCACGCCGCAGCCCGGCGAACTCGTCCGACCGTTGTACGGCCAGGTACTTGTCCGACTGGGAAGCGGCCGGAGCGGGTGTGTCCGTGGACATCTGTGGATCACCACCTTCACAGGCGTCAGGGGAGTTTCGCGCACCGTAAAGAGCGCGCTCCCCGACAGGGAAGGCTGAGATCGACGCCGGTAGGCGAGTGCGCCGAGCGGTTGGTTGCTTGCGCCAAGTGACTCAGATCACCCCGGTGACCGGTCAGTCCGTCGAGCCGCCCGATCAGGCCGGCAGCTCGTGGTACCGACCGCGGTAGTGCAGCAGCGGAGACGCCTCGCCGGTTAGCTCGACAGTCTCGATGGTGGCCTCCACCAGCAGGCCCCAGCCGTACTCCCGGGCGTTGTCCAGTCGACATCCGGCCCAGCCGCCAGCGTCCCCCGGCACCGGCCCGTGCGGCGTGTCGATCCACTCGCCGGTGGCGAAGAGCCCGCCCGGAGCGGGGAAGAGGCCGGCGAACCGGTCCGCGAGCTGCCGGTGCGGCGGGCCGAGCGGCGTTACCGCGAACCGGCCCGCCTCGTCCGCCGCCGCCCACAGGTCGGACTCCGGGTCGATCAGGCCGAGCAGCCGGTCCGGTTCCCCCTCGGCGACCAGCGTGGACGACACCGTCAGCCCGGCCGGGCCGGGCGCCGTCCAGAGCGTCACCGGTGCGGCGAGCCGGCCGCGCAGTCGGCGTACCGGCGACCGTTGCCCGCTCGGCACCGCGAACGGGTCGGTGTGATGGATCTCGGCACCCGGTTCATGATTCACGTGAAACATTGTGCCGCCCCGGCCCCGCGCCCAACCAAGGAAGCGCTCGCCAGCCACCTCCGTCGGGCCGCGTCGGCGGGCAAGTCCCGATCGCGGGGTATGACTCAGAGGTATAAATATTCCTCACAGTCATATCGCTCGTGGGAACACGACGGTCTTCGCCGCGCGCCGCGCCGGTCAGCGGCGCGGGGTGACAGTGGCAAGCAGTTCCGGCTGCCGCCGGTCCAGCACGTCGCCGGCCAGGTACGCGCCCAGCAGCGCGGCGCCCACCCCGTACGCCGCGCCGAGCGGCAGGGCCAGCCAGAGCCACACGTCGCCGAGCAGCGCGGCGGCAACCACCATCGGCACTGCGGCGACCGCCGAGGCGACCATGGTCAGCAGGGTGAGCAGCCCCTTCGTGAGGCCCGCACCGCTGTTCATCGCGAACGGGTTGCTCGTCTCCGGCAGCGAGTAGGCCCCGAGCACGGAGACCAGGCTGTTCACCGCCAGCCCGACACCATAGGTGGCGGCCAGGCTGCCGAAGGTGAGCCCGATCCAACCCGGTCGACTGAGCAGCACCGACAGCACCACCGATACGAACGCCAGCATCGGCAGCACGTACAGCGAGAAGGCCGTCATCCGCGCCCGCAACTCCACCCGACCGGGCACCCCGGCCACCACGTTCGCGGCGTACGCGCTGCCGTCGAAGCCGAACTGGTTGGCCAGGGTGGCCGCGGCGAGTACGCCCACGAGAACCATGGAGATGGTGACCACGACCGGTGAGCTGTCGCTGGCAGCCGCGGTGAACCCCGCGCCGTCCTCGACCGCGAAGTCCCCGCCCGTCACGTTGATGAACACGGGTACGAAGATGCCGACCACCGCGATCGTGATCAGGTTGGCCCGGCGGCGAGCGTCCCGCCACCAGTAACGGGCCTCCCGGGCGACCAGGGCACCGAACCGGTCCCGGCGCGCCCAGCCGGTGGCCCGGGGGAACAGTTGGGCGACCGCGCCACCGGCAACGCCGCGCCGCACCGGGGCCTTACCGGCGCTCGCCGCACCCACCATCGCCGACTCCAACGACCGGGACCACCAGGCCAGCAGGGCCACGAGCGCCACCACCGTGATCAGCAACTTGACCGGCGCGGCCCAGACCCGTCCCTGGGCCACGTCGATGCCGGCGGTCCACGGCGCGCCGAACGGCGTCCAACCGATCACGGTCGCCGCGCCGGCCAACCGGGCCCAGTCCGCCTCCCGCAGCGCGGCGAGACCGAAGACCTGCAACGGGCCGATCAGCGCGGCGGTCACCGCCAGCAGCACGGCCGCCAGGTCGCGTACCCGGCGGGACCGCAACATGGTGGCGAAGGCGCTGGTCATCGCCCGGCTCGCGGCCACGCAGAGCAGCAGCCCGGCGAGCACACCCACGACCGCGACCAAGCCGGCCGACCAACCGCCCAACGACCAGGCGGTGAGCACCAGCCCCAACGACGCGATGAGCACCGCCAGCACCGGCACGCTGATCAGGGCCGCCACGAACAGGCCGGTCACCAACGTGCGGCGGGGCAGCGGCAGCAGCGCGAACCGGGCCGGGTCCAGGGTTTCGTCCACACCGAAGAAGACAAGTGGCAGCAGCAGCCAACCGAGCACCAGCAGCCCGCCTCCCGCCGCCGCGACCAGCACCGCGTACTGGCCGTCGCCGGCCAGGCCGGGGGCGGCGAAGAGGAAGAAGCCGCTGGCGGCGAACCAGAGCCCGAGCAGCGCGCCGCCGATGAACAGGGCGATCCGCCAGCCCTGGCCCCGGAAGTTGTTGCCCATCACCCGCAGCTTGAGCCGGGCGAAGTGGTGAGCGGAGACCGTGCGTACGGGCGCGGCGGGGGTGGCCTCCACGCTCACTGGGAGAGCCACGACAGCTCCTCGCCGGTCGCGGTCCGGCCGCCGACCACCTCGACGAAGATCTGCTCCAACGAGCGATCGCCACGGACCTCGTCGAGCGTCCCGACCCGCTTGATGACGCCCTGGGCGAGAATCGCCACGTGCGAGCAGAGCCGCTCGACGACCTCCATCACGTGACTGGAGAAGATCACCGTGCCGCCGCCGGCCGCGTAGCGGGTGAGAATGTCCCGGATCAGCGCGGCGGAGACCGGGTCGACCGCCTCGAACGGCTCGTCCAGCACCAGCACCCGAGGGCCGTGCAGCAGCGCGCAGGCCAGGCCGATCTTCTTCTTCATGCCCGCCGAGTAGTCCACCACGAGCGTCCGACCGGCGTCACCGAGCGCCAGCACGTCCAGCAGCTCCGCGGCCCGCTGGTCGACAACCGCCGGGTCCATCCCCCGCAACAACCCGTTGTACGCCAGCAGCTCCGCCCCGGTGAGCCGGTCGAAGAGGCGGACCCCGTCGGGCATCACGCCGAGCAGCCGTTTGGCGGTCACCGGGTCCTGCCAGACGTCGTGCCCGAGCACCCACGCCGATCCCGCGTCCGGCCGCAACAACCCGACCGCCATCGACAGGGTGGTGGTCTTGCCGGCGCCGTTCGGGCCGAGCAGGCCGTAGAAGGAGCCGGCGGGGACGTCCAGGTCGACGCCGGCCACCGCGACCGTGCCGTCGAATCGCTTCGCCAGGGCACGCAGCGCGAGCGCGGGATGGTCACCAGTCATGAGCTGACGTTATCCGTCGACCGCCAGTTGTGCCCTCCGGCGACGGGCGGATTCGCGATCATTTTGTAGGCGTACGTTGCCGCAAATCGCGTCGTCGGGTGGTGCGGACGCCGGTTGGATGAGCCAGGACGCACCGAGGTTTTCAGCCGTTCTTCTCGACGTCTTTCCGGGCGCGGTCGAGTACCCATCCGAGGAACCGTTCGGCGTACGCCGCGGGCTGCGGATCCAAGCCCAGCCTGAACGCGTCCGTCAGCGCCGCAACGGCATGCTGTGACAGCAGCATCGCCAAACCGTCGAAGTCGCGTTCCCACCGCCACAGCAGCGACAGTCGCGCGGGCGAGCACGGCCAGTGAGCGCCGCAGGTCGTGCAGCGCCAGTGCGGATGCCCGGGGTGGTGCGGTCGGGCGCTCATCCGACGCGCGACGGGGTACGACGCACGGGGCGACCGGTGGTCGGCCTCGTCGGCGTGGCGGGCGGGTCCGACTTCACCAGCTGAACCCCTTCGCGCCGTACGTACAACTCGCGGCGTGTTCGGGCGTCTCCCGCCGCGTTCAGCTCATAACCTTCTATCCACACCCATCCGTCGTACGTGATCCGCTCCGGCAGCTCGCGAATGATACGAACAGAGATCGGGCGCAGAAATTGCACACTCGCGTCGATGGTCAGGCGGACTACGTCGCCGGCTGTCATCTTCACCGTCACCGCGGCACCCACCGGCACTCAGGCACGCGGTTCGCGCGCAAGCCGGGACGCGGCGGGACGGGGCCGATGGTTCCCGCCGGGCGCGGGACCGGCGCGGGCGGCGGTGCCGGGTTCGGTGCGGGCCGGTGGTCAGACATGTGTCTCCCCCTCCAGTGGGTTGGGAGGGGCCGCCCCTTGAGCGCACGCCTGCGGGGCGACCCCGGGCCAGCACCGCCGCCGGGCTGCGCCTCCACCAGCGGTACCGCTCACCCGACACCCTGCCGTTCTGCGATGGGACGCTCACACGCCGTGAGCGTATGCTTGCGGGACATCCGGGACGTCCTTAATGGAGGCACGGTGAACCGAGTCTTGATGGCGGCGATGACCGAGGTCGGTGAGACCGCCGAAAGCCTCGCTGCGCAGGTCGGGGTTGATCCGAAGACCGCTCAGAGGTGGGTGAGCCCAGGGCGCACACCGAGGCCGAGACAACGCGCCCAGGTCGCAGAACTCCTCAGCCGGAGCGTGGAAGATCTATGGCCGGACGTCCTCAAGCGACGCGAACCCGCGTGGTTCCGGCCGTGGGTCGACATCGAGCGTGAGGCGGTCGCGTTGCGGTGGTTCGAACTCGCGTGGGTCCCGGGCCTGTTGCAGACCGAGGCGTACGCGCGAGCGACGCTGTCAATGGAGTCGCTGACCGCCGAGGAGATCGACGAACGCGTGGCGGCGCGGGTGTCGCGGCAGACGATCCTGCACCGCTCGCGCCCGCCGTTGGTCATCGCGGTGCTGGACGAGGCGGTGCTGCGCCGCCAGGTCAGGGGCGACGGCGGGATCATGCGCGAGCAGTGCGAGCAAATCGCGACGTACGGGCTGCTCCCGCATGTTCAGGTGCACGTGGTGCCACTAGACACACCCATGTACCTCGGAATGGGTGGCCCATTCACTATGGCCGAGATGCCTGACGGTGCACAGGTGACACATGTGGACGGACAGGTCAGGGCGCAGATCATCGAAGACGCGGCGGAAATTGCTACCCTGGGCCGCAGGTGGGCGCGCATAGTTGGCGACGCCCTACCTCGGGCGCTATCACTCGACCTCGTCAGGAAAGCGGCAGCATCATGGACATGACCGGCGCGCAGTGGCGAAAGAGCACCCGCAGCGGCAGCAACGGCGGTAACTGCGTCGAGGTCGCCGATAATTTCCCGGGTGTGGTCCTCGTTCGGGACACGAAGGATCGTGACGGCGGGGTGCTGACGTTCAGCGCCGCCGCGTGGCGTGGGTTCGTGTCGATGGCCCGGAACGCCGGCTAACCTACCGACCTCGACGGCTTCCGGCGCTGGTCGGAGGCCTTTCGACGGGTCAGCCCCCGGTGGGGTGCCTTGCCGGCTCCGACGGCGAGCACGTCGACCAGCTACAGCCGGACGGTCTCGGGGGTGTGCAGGCGGAGCATGATGGCCGCGACGTCGGCCGGGGCTCGACGCCGGGTCGCCATCGACACCACGACCATCACGGTGAAGGCCAGCGGCACCGTCCAGGCGGCCGGCTGGGTGGTGAGCGTGGCCGGCCAGCCGGACAGCGGCGGGCCGAGCACGGTGACCAGCACCGCCCCGATCGCCGCCCCGCCGCCGACCACCACACCCGCCGCGGCGCCCACGTCGGTCAGCCCACGCCACCAGATGCCGAGCACCAGCAGCGGGCAGAAACTCGACGCGGCGACCGCGAACGCCAGCCCGACCACCTGCGACACGTCCAGTCCGGAGACGTGCAGCGCCAGCAGCGTCGGCACCGCTCCGGCGATCACCGTGGCCAGCCGGAAGCCGCGTACCGAGCCCCGGCCGAGCACATCCGTCGAGATCACCCCGGCGACGCTGGTCAGCAGCCCGGACGAGGTGGAGAGGAACGCCGCGAACGCGCCCGCCGAGACCAGCGCGGCGAGCAGTCGCCCGGTCGCCCCGTCGCCGAGGGCCGCACCGGGCAGCAACACCACCACCGCGTCGGTCTGCCCGCTGACAAGCAACTGCGGCGTGTAGATCCGGCCGAGCACCCCGTACAGGGTGGGCAGCAGGTAGAAGACGCCGACCAGGGCCAGCACGACCAGGGTGGTCCGGCGGGCCGCCGCGCCGTCCGGGTTGGTATAGAAGCGGACCAGTACGTGCGGCAGGCCCATGGTGCCCAGGAACGTTGCCAGGATCAGGGAGTACGTGGCGAACAGCCCTCGGTCGTCGTTGCCCGCGGCGCTGGGCAGCAGCCAGTCGCTGGCGGCGGTGGCTACCCCGGACACGTCCGGCACCGGGTCGCCGGCCGCAAAGGTCAGCTCGTCGCCGGGGCGTACCTCGCGGATGTCACCGTCGGGCAGGGTGAGGGTCGCGCGGTGCTCGACCACGACGGTGGTCGCGGCCCGGAACGTCGGCCCGTCGGGCGGCGTCACCGCCGGGCGGCCGTCGGCCTGCCACTGCAACGCCAGGAAGATCACCGGTACGGCGAGCGCGGTCAGCTTGAGCCAGTACTGGAACGCCTGCACGAAGGTGATGGCCCGCATTCCGCCCAGCGCCACGTTGGCGGTGACCACGGCGGCCACCAGCAGGGCACCGACCGGGTACGGGGAGCCGGCAACCGTGGCCAGGGTCAGCCCGGCGCCCTGAAGTTGCGGCACCAGGTACAGCCAACCGATGAAGATCACAAACGCGGTGGCCAGGATGCGCAGCCGGCGGGACCCGAGCCGCAGCTCGCAGAAGTCGGGCAGGGTGAACGCGCCGGAGCGGCGCAGCGGCGCCGCCACGAAGAGCAGCAGAGCCAGGTAGCCGGCGGCGAAACCGACCGGATACCAGAGCACGTCCACGCCGTACTTGAGGACCAGACCGGCGATGCCGAGGAAGCTCGCCGCCGACAGGTACTCACCCCCGATGGCTGCGGCGTTCCACGTCGGACTGATCGCCCGGGACGCCACCAGGAAGTCGGACGTGGTCCGGGCCAGCCGCAGCCCGTAGAAGCCGATCCCGACGGTGACCAGGGTGACCGCGACGATGGCCGGGACCACGAAGTCGTTGCCCACTCAGCGCTCCGGCCGCTGCACCAGATCGGTGAAGTCCTGCTCGTTGCGCTCGGCCAACCGCACGTACGCCCAGCCCACCCCGATCAGGAACGGGAACGAGGCCACCCCGAGCAGCAGCCACGGCAGGTTGACGTCGGCGACGGTGGTCCGGCCGAGCGAGGGCGCGATCGCGAACAGCAAGGGCAGCCCACCCAACCCGATGGCCACCACCAGGGAGAGCCGCAACGCCAACGCGAGTTGGGCCCGGACCAGGCCGCGGACCAGCGCCTCGCCGACCTGGGTCTGCTGGGCCAGCTCGGCGCGGGTCCGCTCGGCACGGGTGTCCTGCCGGCTGATCTCGGCCAGCACGACCCGGGTCCGCCGGGGCGGCGGTACCGCACCGCCCGACCCCACGTCAGGGAGTTGCTTGGCCACCCCGGCAGTCTTGCCCGCCGCGCCGGATTGTCAAGCGCTAGCTCTCACCAGAGTCGCGTGCCGGGGCAGTCCGTCACCTTGGCGGTCGTCGGGATCGCCGCAAGGTCCCGGCGCGCCCGCTCCCGGCCGAGGTTCGCCCCCCAGAGACCATCCCGGGGCAGCTCGGCGGCGATCTGCCCCAGCGCGCAGACGCGCATCGGCTCGGGCAACCGGGCCAGGGCCGGTACGGCGTCCGCCGACAGCCCGGACAGGTAACTGACGTCCAACCGGCCGGTCTCCAGGTACCTGTCGACGTTCCGGTCGGCGATCAACCGGTCCGGATTGACCAGAGCCAACCCGAGCAGCGCCAGCACCGCCGTGCCGACCACCAGCCGGGGCAGCCAGGCGGCCCGCAGCCGCACCACCGCCACCCCGACCAGGACGAAGAGCAGCCCGAGCCAGAGTTCGACTGTCGTCACGAAGAGCCGGAGGCGGGTCGCACCGTACGCGTCGGCGTAGACCTGCATTCGGTAGAGCGCGGAGGCGACGACCACCAGGCTGAGCGCGGCGAGCGTGCCGAGCAGTGCACGGACCAGCAGCCGGTCCACTCGGGTGGTCTTCGGTGCCCGGCGGGCGGCGACCGCGATCACCAGCAGGGTCAGCGCGGTGACGGCGAGCAACTGCCAGAAGCCGCCACGGGCGTACTGGGCGTAGGTGAGACCGGCCGTCCGCAGCACGTGCCCCGCGCCGCCGAAGAACACAGTGAGCTGGACCAGCACGAACGCGGCGAACAGGGCGTCGAGCAACACCAGCGGCACTGTCCACTCCAGCCGGTGGGCCGGTCGGGCCGGCCCCGGCCGCAGACCCTCCAGGTCGGGTGGGCGACTGATCAGGTACGCGGCACCGAGCAGAGCGCCGCCGATCAGCACCAGACGTACCAGCCAGCCCACGACACCATCCGGTGAGATGTCGGGCAGGAGACCCGTGACCAGGTCGGCGAAGACCGCGTCGGCGGAGGAGAAGAGCAGGCCGAACAGCGTCAGCAGGCCAGCGGAGATCGTCAGGCTCTTCAGGACGCGTCCCACACCGATCCCCGCCCCGGCCGGGCGGGTGTCGCGCAGTCCGCGTACCGCCCAGGGGAGCGCCCGTACCGTCGCAGCCGGCGGCAGCGTCGCGGCGACCAGCATCCCGAGTGGGCTTCGCCCGCCGGTCACCGCGAGGGTCCCGGTCACCGCGGCCGCGACCAGGCAGAGCGCGAAGAGCCACCCGGCGGCGCGGACCGTGCCGACCGCGACCAACGCGATCGTCGCGACGGCCCAGGCGACCTGTACCGCCCGCCCCGGTGCCCCCGTGGCACCGGGACGGTCGGTCGCCCCCGCGGTTGGCGGCGCTGGCGTGCTGGCGGTGGCCGGCCCACCCGAGGGTGCCGGCGTGTTGGTGGTCGGTGGCGGCGTGCCGGGCTGCGCGGTTGGCGGCGATGTTCTGGGACGGACGACGCCAGCGGTGACCAGGGCGGCGGTGCCGGCCAGGGTGGCCACCAGCCAACCGAGGCCGGGACGAACCATCGTGAGCGTGGCGGCGCCGACGGCCGCCGCCGCCGTCAACGCCGCCAGGACCAGCGGACGGGCGGCGCCGGACGGCCCCGGCCAGCGCCGCTCGATCGCTGACGGTGGCCTCGGTGCAGCCGGGGCGCCCGGCCACTGTTGGGGCTGACCGGCGGCCGGGGCGCCCGGCCACGGATGGGGCTGACCGGCGGCCGGTGCGGTGGCCAGACCCGGTCGGACGGTCGGGACGACCTGCGGTCCGGTCGGTCCGGTCGGGCCGGTGGCCGGAAGCGGGGTGGTGCCAGGGCTGGTCATGCGACCTCTTTCCGGTGTGGCCCGTCGCTCGGGATGGTGACCTGGATGCGGCAGCCGGGCCGATCAACCCGGTGCGGTTTAGCGGGATCGAGGACAGCGATCCGACCACCGTGCAGTTCGACGACCCAGCGGGCGATGGCCAGGCCGAGCCCGGTCCCGCCGCCGGCGGATCGATCGCCGCGGGTGAACCGTTCGAAGACCCGGGACCGCTCGCCAGGTGAAATGCCCTGGCCTTCGTCGCTGACCTCGAAGCGGAGCTGGTCGGCGTGTTCCTCGGCGCTCAGCCGCACCGTGCCGCCGGGTGGGCTGTGCCGGGCCGCGTTGTCGAGCAGGTTCGCGAAGACCTGGTGCAGCCGCCACGGGTCCGCGTGGACGGTCAGCGGCACCGGCAGTTCGCGGAGCTGGAAGCGCACGTCCAGCGCCGCTCCGGACGCGCTGGCGGTGGCGTGCTCCACCGCCTCGTCGAGGAACTCCCCCACGTCGATGCGTACCCGGCGCAGTGGGACCACCCCGGCGTCGAGGCGGGACAGGTCGAGCAGGTCGGCGACGAGGTGCCCGAGCCGTTCGGTCTGGGACAGCGCCGAGCGCAGCGCGGCCGGTTCGGGATCGGCCACCCCGTCGACCATGTTCTCCAGCACGCTCTGCAGGGCGGTGATCGGCGTCCGCAACTCGTGCGAGACGTTGGCGATCAACTCACGTCGGCGCTGGTCCGCGGCGTGCAGATCCTCGGCCATCTTGTTGAACGCCTGAGCCAGCTCGCCGACCTCGTCGCGGGAGGTGGCGCGTACCCGCCGGGTGTAGTCGCCACGGGCCATCGCGCCGGCAGCAGCCGTCATCTCGCGCAGCGGCGAGGTCATCCCGTGGGCGAGCACCTGCGAGGTGACAAGCCCGATGCAGATGCTGGTGACCGCGGTGCCGGGCGGGAGCCATCCGATGCCGTACCAGAAGTAGCCGATGGCCACGGCCCAGGAGGCGACAAGCAGCACGCCGAGCTTCATCTTGATCGAGCGGATCGGATCCAGTGGACGCGGTAACACCCGTTCCAGCCAGTCCAACAGCCGACCGGTCACGCGGGCACCTCCAGGGCGTAGCCGACGCCGTGGACGGTCCGGATCAGGTCGGCGCCGAGCTTGCGGCGCAGCGCCTTGATGTGGCTGTCCACCGTGCGGGTGCCACTCCCGTCGGCCCATCCCCACACGTCGGCGAGCAGGCGTTCCCGGGGCAGCACCGTGCGGGGCCGCCCGGCGAGGTGGACCAGCAGGTCGAACTCCGTCGGCGTGAGGTGCACATCCGCGCCGGCCCGACGGACCCGCCGCTCGGCCTCGTTGATCTCGATGTCGCCGAGGTGGATCGCGGGCGGCGTCGGGGTGGCGGCCCGCTCCACCCGCCGCAGCAGGACGTGCACCCGCGCGGCCAGCTCTCGCATCGAGAAGGGCTTGGTGAGGTAGTCGTCCGCGCCGACCGCGAGCCCCACCAGCAGGTCGGTCTCGTCGTCCCGGGCGGTGAGCATCAGCACCGGCACCGGCCGGTCGGCCTGGATCCGGCGGCACACCTCCAGGCCGTCGAAGCCGGGCAACATCACGTCGAGGACGACGAGATCCGGCTGGCCGCTGCGGAACTGCGTGACGGCGCTGGGCCCGTCCGCCGCGACCTGCACCGTGAAACCCTCGGCCCGCAGGCGGGCGGCGATGGAATCGGCGATGGTCCGTTCGTCCTCGACCACCAGTATCCGGCGTTCCTTCATGGGTCCCGACTGTAGGGAGCCGCCGTGGAGATCAGTGGGTCGCGTTGTGAACAACCTGTGGAGAACCGCTCGTGCCTGTGGATAACTCTGGCGCCAGGCCGCCTGGTGTGCGGGAACTTTCGAGGCTCGTTGTGGACGACCGACTGAGCTGTCAGGGTGGTCCGGTAGAGAGGAGGTGTGACGGTGACCAACCCCGCCCGGCCCGGCTGGGGCGACGCCTGGACGGTGGACGACCTCCAGAGCTTCCCCGAGGACGACCAGGTCTACGAGATCTTCGACGGGAGCCTGCTCGTGTCCCCCCATGCGGACGTCTTCCACGGCGCGGTCGCCAACCGCCTCCGCCGGATCCTCGACCGGCAGGCCCCCGCCGGTGTGCTCGTCGGCCAGGACATCGGCGTCAGTGCGAAGCGCTCGTCATACTTCGTGCCTGACCTCTTCGTCGCCAGCGAGAGCGCACTGGACAGCGGCGGTGCCGCGCTCGACCCGGCCGACGTGCTCCTCGTCGTCGAGGTGATCTCGCCGAGCAACGCGGGCCGGGACCTGGTGCTCAAACGTCACGAGTACGCGTCCGCCGGAATTCCCCTCTACTGGCTGGTCGAGCCCCGTAAGCAGACCTTGACCGTGCTGGTGAACGGCACCGGTGGTTACCGCGAGCAGGCGGTTCTCCCGGTCGACGAGGTCTACCGCACCGAGCAGCCGTTCCCCCTCGCCCTTTCGCTGGCCGACATCTTCTGACCCGTCGCGCGGAACCTTTCCCGCCGCCCAGGAGTGGGACTGGTGAAGAGGGGTGGTGAGGGTGTTCGAGGGCGATCTGATTGGTGATCTCTACACCGGCTGTTTCCGACGCCTGGTGGTCCAGCTCTACGCGGTGACTGGCGATCTGGGCGAGGCGCAGGAGGCGGTCCAGGAGGCGTTCACCAGGGCGGTGGCGGCACCCGGTCGGCTCGCCCGCCTCGACAACCCGGAGGCGTGGCTGCGTCGGGTCGCGGTGAACGTCGCCCGTAGTCGGCACCGGCGGCGGCGGGTGTTGGACGGGCTGCTGCGTCGGATCGGCCCGCCGCCGGAGGTCGCCGACCGCTCGCCCGAGCACCTGGCGCTGCTCGCCGCGTTGCGCGAACTGCCTCAGGGGCAGCGCCACGCGCTGGCCCTGCACTACCTGGTCGACCTGCCGGTCGACGAGGTGGCCGCGACGCTCGGCGTTTCGACGGGCACGGTGAAGTCCCGCCTCTCCCGAGGTCGGCAGGCACTGAAAGCGCTGCTCACCGACTCAGAGATCAGCGAGAGCATGAACATCGGGAGGATCGATGTCCAAACGTGAGTTCACCGGCTTCGACGTCGACACCGTCGCCGACGCGGTGCGCCAGCCACCCCTGGACGACATGCGGACGGTAGCGCGGGCCCGGCGTCGGCGGCGTACCAGCGGGGTGGCGCTGGTTCTGGTTGTCGCCGTGGCCGGCGTGGCGATGCTGCCACTGTTCGGCAATGCCGGCCGGGAGGGCTGGACTGGTCCGGACCAGCCGCCGGTCAGACCGGACCGCAGTGGCCAGCTCTTCCTGACCGGGCCGGACTCGGCAGTCCTCGCCGGGGTGCGGGACGCCGACGAGGGTTGCTTCACGGTGTGGTTCCGGAACACCGACGACGGCGGGCGGAGCTGGACCGACGACGAGATGACCCGTTATCGGACCACCAGTCAATGCGGACCGGATGAACAGGGAAATCCGCTGGGCAACCCGGAGTTCTCGGTGCTGAGTCAGCGCTCCTACCTGGTCCGGGACGGTGACCAGCTCCTGCTCTCCACCGACTACGGCCGTACCTGGCGGGACGCCGAGCAGGCCGTGGTGACGGTGCCGGCCTTTCCGGCGAGGGCGCAGCCGGTCTTCTGTCAGTGGGGCCAGGGCTGCGGGGCGCTACGGGAACCGTTGGCGGTCTCGTCGACCGGGACGGTCTACCGGCTCGGAGGCAAGCCGCCGTCGCCCTATCCACCCGCGATCATCTATCCGAGCGCGGACGGAACTATCTGGGCGACCTACTGGCCGGGTGACATCGGCGTCATGGTGGTGGCCCGGAGCGTGGACCGGGGAGCCACCTGGACAACCTGGCAGCCGCCCGAGAGGGCGGACGTGATCGCGCTAGCCGGGGTCAGCGCGCGGGAGGCGTACCTGTTGATCGGGCCACCACCACCGGCCGGTGCCCAGCCGACGGAGGTCGAGGGCACGGCACAACTGCTGCGTACCACGGACGGGGGGCGAACCTGGGCGGACATGGGCACCGACCTGCCCAACTCATTGGAGAACCGGTTCCTCGTCGTCGGCTCGGACGGGTCCCTGCTGCTCGTCGAGACGGGAAACACAGAGCCCTCCCGCAACACGTCCAAGGCCATGATTGGCCTGGATGCCGGGCGACACTTCAAGACGGTCCGCGAGTACGACCGACGCGACGGAGGCGTCGGTGCCGCGCCCGGATACGCCTGGCTCTACGGCCGGGACGACCTGGCGGTTGGTGGCGCGGACCACGTGCAGTTGACTGGCGACGGCACCGCCTGGACGCGCTTTCCGCTCCCGGACTGAGCGCACACATTTCTTCGGGTACGAAACGGGGCCGGTGGCACAGTGCCACCGGCCCCGCCTCGTCGAACCGTCAGCTGGTCGGTACGACCAGGTCCACTGACATGCTGCCGCTGGCCGGGACGGTGAACCGCGCCAGCTTGCGGGTGCCGTCCGGCTGGGTCACCAGGTAGCGACCGTCGAACTCCTTCGCACCGAGCGAGACGTTGTAGGTGAAGAAGACCTTCTGCGGCCCCTTGAGGCGGAAGCTGAACTGCCCGTTGGTCATCCAGATGTTGCCCGCGATGTCGCCGGTGTCGACGTTGCGGGCGATGACGAACCCATCGGTGAAGGGGGTGCCGTCCGGCGTACGGAAGGTGCCTGTCAACTGGACGCCCTGGTCGAGTTGGACGTTGTTGGTGGCTGCCGTTCCGGCGGTGACCGTCACCGGAGTGGCGGTGAAGCGGCTGGGCTTGTCGCCGGACCACTCGCTCGCGTACGGGTAGGCGCCGACCACCACCGGCCAGGCGTACGGGCCGAGCCGGCTGAGGGTGTAGACGCCGTGCTCGTCGGTGGTGGCGTCCTGCGCCCCGACCCCGGGGTGGCCGGTCAGCACCGACACTAGGGCGTCCGGGACCGGCTTGCCGGCCGTGCCGGTGACCGTGCCGGTGACCGTGCCGGCCCGGTCCAGCTTGACCTGCGGCCCGGAGACGACCTGGCCGGCGGTCGCGGTGACAGCGATCGCCTCCCGCTCGTCACCGGTGCCGCCGTTGGCGCCCACCCACTGACGACCGTAGGTGTCCGCCTGCGGCACTGCGAAGAGCTTGTAGCTGCCGGCGGCGAGCGGTCCAACCTGGATCCGGCCGGCGCGGTCGCTGCAGTCGCCGTAACCGTCCTTGAGCGCGGCCTGCTTGGGCAGGAAGGTGTCCAGGCAGACGTCCGCAACCGGTGCACCGCTCTGCCGATCCACGATCGTGGTGCTGATGACCGCGCCGGGCCGCAGCTTCGCGGTCACGTTGGTGTCGCGGTCCGCCTTGACCCGCACCCCGCTCACCTCGCGGCTGAAGTGGAGCCGGTCCGGTGCGTTCAGGTAGATGGTGTGGCTGCCCTGCGGCAGGTCGGTGACGGTCACCGAGCCGGTGCCCCTGCTGCACAGTGACTCGACGCAGAAGTCGGCGACAGGTGCTCCGGTGACCGAGTCGACAGCCTTCACGGTGACCGAACCGGTGCCGAGCAGGCTGTCCGTGATCCTCGTCTGCTGCCCGCCGCGTACCTCGACGCGGTCGGCGTCCATGGAGGTCAACTTGCCGCGGTAGTACTGCTGGCGATCACCGGCGTACACGCCGACCAGGTAGGAACCCGGGAGTAGTTGCGCGGAGAACTCACCGTTCGCGTCGGTCTGCGTGTACGCCCCGGTGGAGCCGTTGCCGGTGGAGATGCTGACCTGGGCGTCGGTGAGCGGGGCACCGGCGGCAGTGGTGAACCGACCGCTTAGGGTGCCCGCGGGCAGCGCTGTGTCGTTGACCGTGATCGCCTCACCCGCCTTCACCTCGAAGACCGTGGCGCTCTCCTGGTCGGTCTTTCCGGGTACGTACTGCAGCTGGGAGGAGCCCTCGATCGGCCCGAAGCTCACGACGTAGCGGCCTGGCCGGGTGGAGATGGTGAATCGACCCTGGTCGTCAGTGAGATTCCCGGCCGTGCCGTCCGTCTCGACCTCGCGGGCTTCGACGTACAGGTTGGGCAGGGGTGCACCGGCGGTGTTGACAAGCTGGCCGGTGATGGTGCCGGCGGGGAAGAGCTGGTCATCGGCCTTGGCGGTGCCACCAGCGGTGACGGTGACCGGCGTGGCGTCCCAGATCGTCGCCTGCTGGCGGTAGAACTGCCCAGGCTGCTCGGGCGGGAAATAGCCCAGCAGGTACGCGCCTACGGGCAGATCGGCGACGGTGTAGTTGCCGTCGGCGTCGGTGCTGGCGTTGCCGACCCAGTCGTAGGTCTCCGACTCGTAGACCTGTACCCGGACCTCGGCGGCGGGGGTGCCGGTGCTGGTGGTCAGGTGTCCGCTGACCGCACCGGTGGCCGCAGCCTGGGCCGGAGTGGCGCCGGGCAGCACGAGTGCCGCCACGACGGCACCGGCCAGCAGGGCGCGGCGGGTTGGGAATAGCTGCATTGATGTCCCTTGTGAGGGTGGTGGGGCGACTAGAGCAGGCTTCGCCCACACCGACCCTGCGCCCCGTACGGGAATCGGCATCAGGAGAATAGGCCACCGGCGATGTCCGTCGGCAGGGCCGGTCGGGCGGACCTGAACGACCGGTCATCCCTCCTCAGCGGACTGTCACTCCAGGCCGACGCGCTCCGGGCGGGCCGAGGCGGAGCCGAGCCAGGTGTGCGGGTTGCCGTACCAGCACCAGCCCAGCTTCGGTGCCCCCTGGCTGATCCAGAGCGCCGGCACCCGCTTGTCGCCGCATCGGGAACCGACGAGCGAGAAGCACCTGTTGCTCGCCAGTGCGGCCGGGTGCAGCGTGACGAAGGCGAGACCCTCGTCGATGGTGAGTGGCAGCCGGCCCTGGGCGGTGATCCCCTCCATGGCGGCAGCCGGGGCCAGATTGCGGAACTCCTCGCCCCGGTCGACGTCGAAGAGCAGGTACGCCGGCCCGGTCGGCACCTCCAGCTCCTTGATCGGGTCGAAGCGCGGCAGGTCGTCGTCGGCGTAGTTGCGGTCGAGGACGCCGGGCTTGCGCTTGCCGGCCAGGTTGGTGAGCCCCAGCCGCTCCACCACCCCGATCAGGTCCCGGGTGATGACAAGCAGGAACGGCACCCGGGCGTCGGTGGGGGCGGGCAGATCGGCGGTGCCCTCGATCGCCCTGGCCCGCAGCGGCGCGACCAGGTCGCGGAAGGCGGGCTCGGGCAGCCCCGCCAGCGCGGGGTAGCCGAGTTGCACCAGGTGGTCGAGTTGACTGTCGAACTCGGTGGCGGCGTCGAACACGGCGGCTCCATTCGTCAATTGACAACGTACCGTACGACGTACGGGCAGGCGCGCTTATTCCCGCCGTGTCGGTGCGACAGTGCTTGTCGGCAGGAGAGCCGGGTCAGCGGCCCCAGTCCTGCTTCGCCGCCCGGACCAGCTTGTCCTTCAGCTCCCGGGTGTGCCGCCGGCTCACCGGCAGCTCGGTGGCGTCGATCACCACGACGTAACCGGAGTTGACCAGCCGCAGCTCGGCGATCAACTTCAGCTGCACCAGGTACGACCGGTGCACCCGGACGAAACCGGCGTCGGCCCACCGCTCCGCCAGCGTGGCCAGCGAAACCCGCACCAGGTGCGACCCGTCCGCCGTGTGTAACCGGGCGTAGTCGCCCTGCGCCTCCACCCACCGCACCGCCGAGCGGGGCAGCATCCGGGTGGTGCCGGCCAACTCGATGGGAATGGTCGGGTCCTCCTCCGCGCGGGCCAGCGCCGCCGGATGCGACGGCACCACCCGCGACCCGATCACCCGCCGCAGCGACTCGGCCAACCGGTCGGCACGAACCGGCTTGCGGACGTAGTCGGTGGCACCCAGGTCGAAGGCGTCCACCGCGCCGTCGTCGTACGCGGTGACGAAGACGATCGCCGGTGGCCGGGCGAACCGGCGCAGCACCCGGGCCAACTCCATCCCGTCCAGGCCCGGCATCCGGATGTCCAGGAAGACCACGTCCACGTCGCCATCCCGCAGGAGCCGCAACGCCTCCGTCGCGTCCCCGGCGGTGTGCAGCCGGGCCACCCGCGGATCGGCCCGCAGGTGGTACGCCAGCTCGTCGAGCGCGGGCGGCTCGTCGTCCACCGCCAGGACCCGCAGAAATCCGGACCCGTTCACCGCACCCGTCCCGGTTCGCTCGCTCACGACCCCGCCCGTACGCCGGGGTGGAACTTCGGCACCCGCATGCTCACCTTCGTGCCCGAGCCCAGCCCCGTCTCCACCACCAGGCCGAACCGGTCCCCGAAGACCGACCGCAGCCGCTCGTCGACGTTGGAGAGGCCGACGTGCTGACCGGGGTCGTCGCCCGGGTCGACCGTGCCCCGGGCCAGCTCGGCGATGCCGGCGGTCAGCGTGGTCGGGTCCATCCCCACTCCGTCGTCCTCCACCGTGATGTGGCATTCGGCGCCCGCGTCCCGGGCCTCGATGCTCACCATGCCCGTGCCCGGCTTGCGGGACAACCCGTGGCGGACGGCGTTCTCCACAAGCGGCTGAAGGCAGAGGAACGGCAACGTCACAGGCAGCACCTCCGGGGCGATCTGCAACCGCACCTGCAACCGGTCGCCGAACCGGGCCCGCTCGATCGTCAGGTAACGGTCGATCGAGCGCAGCTCCTCGGCGAGGGTGGTGAACTCCCCGTGCGCCCGGAACGAGTACCTGGTGAACTCCGCGAACTCCAGGATCAGCTCCCGGGCCCGCTCCGGGTCGGTGCGGACGAACGAGCCGATGGCGGTCAGCGCGTTGTAGATGAAGTGCGGGCTGATCTGCGCCCGCAACGCGCGGATCTCGGCACGGGCCAGCCGCTCCCGCGACGAGTCCAGCTCGGCCAGGGCGAGCTGGTTGCCGGCCCAGTGCGCGGTCTCCAGGGTGGCCTGCACCAACCCCGGGGCAGGCGGGCTGTCGGCGATCGCCACCAGCGCGCCGACCACCCGGCCGTCCGCCCCCTGCAACGGCGCGACCACCGCCCCCCGGATCGGGCAGTCGACCCGGTCGCAGTGCAGCTCCTGCTCGCCGAGCACCGTCGACCGCCCGGTGTCCACCGTCCGCCGGGCCGCCGCGAGCAGTTGGTCGCCGTGGTGCGTGCCCCGCCCGTCGAGGGCCAGCAGCCGGTCGACGTCGGTGAGGGCCAGGCCGACCGCGCCCACCAGGGCCCGGAGATGACGTACGGCCTTCGCCGCGCCCGCCGCGCTCAGCCCCGCCCGCAGCGGCTCGGCGGCCAGGCCGGCGGTGTGCAGCACCTCGTAGGTGGCCCGCTGGGTGGCGGTGGCGATGCCCCGGCGGGCCCGCAGCCGCAGCACCGCCAGCAGGGCGGCGGTCAACGCGGTGACGAGTGATACGACGCCGACCACGGCGGAGAGGTTGGCGCCCACGCAGTGATCCTTGCCCCTGGGAGCCGGTGCGCCAAGACCCTAGTACGCGCCCTTGCGGGCGAGCACCACTCCGACAGTGCGCCACAGGATGCTCAGGTCGTACGCCAACGACCAGTTGTCGACGTAGTAGAGGTCCAACCGGACCGACTCGTCCCAGGACAGGTCGGAGCGGCCCGAGACCTGCCACAGGCCGGTCATGCCGGGGCGGACCAGCAGCCGCCGGCGTACGTCACCCAGGAAGTCGCCGTCGTCGGCCGGCAGCGGGCGTGGCCCGACCAGCGACATCTCCCCCCAGAGCACGTTGATCAGCTGCGGCAGCTCGTCCAGTGACGAGGCGCGCAGGAAGCCGCCCACCGGGAAGACCCGGGGGTCCTGCTTCATCTTGAACAGCATGCCGTCGGTCTCGTTCCGGTCGACCAGACTGGCCAGCCGATCCTCGGCGTCGACATACATGGTCCGGAACTTCCACACCCGGAACGTGCGCCCCTCGTGCCCCACCCGGGGCTGGCGGAAGAAGACCGGCCCACGATCGGAGATCCGGATCGCCAGGGCGATGGCCAGGAAGAGCGGGACCAGCAGCAGCAGGCCGAGGCCGGCGGCGACGCGGTCCATCAGGTTCTTGGCCAGCAGCGCCGGCCCGGAGAGGGTCGGCTCTTCGACGTACAGCAGCGGCAGGCCCTCGATCGGGCGGATGTGCACCCGGGGGCCGGCGATGTCGGTCAGCTGCGGGGCGACCACCAGGTCGACACCGGAGCCTTCCAGCTGCCAGGCCAGCCGGCGCAGCTCACCCGGCTCGGCGCTGGCGGACCCGCAGACGGCGATGGTGTCCCCGCCGACCTCCCGGACCAGGGCCAGGACGTCCCGCCCGGCGTATATCGGCACCGGGGTCGGCATTCCCCGAGCCGCCGCGTACCCGTCGGTGATGTGGATGGCGACGGGCACCAGCCCGGCGTTCGGGTTGCGGGTGACCGCCGCGTAGACCTCCAGGCACTCGGGCAGGGTGCCGACCAGCACCATCCGGTGGGCGGCCTGGCCGGCCCGCCGCCGGATGTAGTGCAGCGCCCAGCGGGCCACGAAACGACCCCAGAGGATCAGCAGCGTCGCACCGACCAGCGCCGTGCCCACGGTGAACCGGGAGAGGTGGGTCACTGTGGAGAAGGCGAGGAACGAGACACTCGCGGCCACCGTCACCGAGGCCCGGATCACCCGCTTGAACTCGTCCGGGCCGAGCCCCAGGTAGCGCCGGTCGTAGGCCCGGTTGCTCCAGAGGATCACCACCCAGCCGAGCGGCAGCAGCAGGTACGAGACGGTGTGGAACCAGGTCGGGTCCTGCTGGGTGCCGGAGAACCCGGAGGCGGCCTGGTCGAACAGCTGGATCGCGATCCAACTGGCGAACGCCGCCGCGCCGAAGTCGAGCAGCAGCAGGACGGCGATGTACGGGCGGTGCCAGCGGGAGACCCGGCGACGCGACCTGGTCCACGCCGACCGGGGGACGCCGTTGTGAGACGGCGGCGTCGGCGGCTGGATCTCGAAGCTGTCGACGTGCCGCACGAGTCTGCTCCGGCCTTCGTTGGTTACCGGGCGCTGGAGGCTTGCCGTCACCTCACCCATGTCCTCCCGCATGACGCGGGCCGCTCACTCGGCGTGAGGGCCCGGGTCGCCCACCGTCCCAGTCTCCCACGCGGGCTCCGACCGGTCGCCGCCCCGAAGGAGATTGGCGAGCGATGGTGCCGGTGCGATCTGGCCGGCTCCGCACCATTTCAGAAGCCGGGGACCGGGCCACTATACCGATGGATGCGCGCGTGGCGAGAACGGCGGACCGGAGCTTCCGCTCAGCGTGGGCGATTCCGCTGCGTAGTCGCCGAGTGGAATTACTCACCGTACGAGTCTGGACAACCGTCGGTCAGCTAGGGGCTTCCCGCCGGTCTGGCACGACGGGCAATATTGGAGGCTGGAATCGGCGAACGAAACCTCACGCACGGTGTCCCCGCACACCGGGCAGGGCAGCCCGGCACGGGCGTGCACCTTCAGCCCGGAGCGCTTCTCGCCCTTCAGTTCCGCGGCCCGCTGACCGAGGGACCGTTCGACAGCGTCGCCGAGGACCTGCCGGGTGGCCGCGTGCAGGGTGGCGATCTGGGCGTCGGTGAGCCGATCGGTGATCGCGAACGGGGACAGCTTCGCGGCGTGCAGGATCTCGTCGGAATAGGCGTTGCCCACCCCGGACAGCACCGACTGGTCGGTCAGCACCCCCTTGACCTGCCCCCGCCGGCTGCGCAGTCGCTCCGCGAAGGTGGGTAGGTCGGCGGCGAGCGCGTCCGGGCCCAGCTTGACCACCCCGGGCACCGCCGCCAGGTCGGTCACCAGGTACGCGGCCAGCTTCTTCTGGGTGCCGGCCTCGGTGAGGTCGAAGCCGGAGCCGTCGTCCAGGCGTACGCGCAGCGCGATCGGACCCTTGCCGGGACGCAGCGGCGTGGTGGCCGGGAATGCCTCCCGGTAGTGCAGCCAGCCCGCCCGGGCCAGGTGCACCACCAGGTGCAGGTCGCCCTCGAAGAGCACGTCGAGGAACTTGCCGTGCCGGCTGGCGTCGACCACCGCCCGACCGGCGACCGCTGTCGGTGCCGGTTCGTACGTCTTCAGGGCGCTGATCGCGGCGATCTCCAGCCGATCGACGCGCCGGCCCACCGCGCGCTGTCGCAGATAACCCGCGAGCGCCTCAACCTCCGGTAGTTCGGGCACGACTCAACGGTAGCCTTCTTTCCCGTGAGAATCGTCGTGGCGCACAACCGGTACCGGGAAGCCCAACCCTCCGGCGAGAACACCATCGTCGACTCGGAGATCGCTCAGCTCACCGCCGCTGGCGTCGAGGTGCTGCCCTTCATCCGGAGTTCGGACGAGATCCCGTCGATGTCGAAGGCGGCGAAGGCTCTGCTGCCGATCTCGCCGATCTGGGCTCCGCGCGCCCAGCACGACCTGAGCCGGCTGCTCACCGAGCATCGGCCGGACGTTCTGCACCTGCACAACCCGTACCCCCTGCTGTCGCCCTGGGTGGTGCGGACGGCGCACCGCCACGGCGTGCCGGTGGTGCAGACGGTGCACAACTACCGGCAGGTCTGCTCGTCGGGGATCTACTTCCGGGACGGCGTGATCTGTCAGGACTGCAAGGGTCGGGCGCTGGGTGTGCCGGCGATCAGGCATCGCTGCTACCGCGACTCGGCGGCGCAGAGCGCGTTGATGGCGACCACCCTGGCCGTGCACCGGGGGACCTGGCGGTCGGTGGATCGGTACGTGGCGCTCACCTCGGCCATCGCCGACCACCTCCGCGATTACGGCATTCCGGACGAACGGGTCGTGGTGAAGCCGAATTCCGTCCCCGACCCGGGCCGGCCGACCCCAATCGGCGACGGATTCGTCTACCTGGCCCGGCTCTCGCCGGAAAAGGGCGTCGACCTGCTGTTGAACGCCTGGCGGCAACACCCGGTGGGTGCCCTGGGCACGCTCCGCGTGGCGGGCGACGGTGAGCTGCGCCCGCTGGTGGAGGCCGCCGCCGCCGAGCGACCCGACGTGGTCTACCTCGGTCAGCTCGACCGGGCCGGGGTGCGGGCGGCGGTCGAGGCGAGCGCCGTGGTGATCGCCGCCTCCATGTGGCACGACGTGCTGCCGACCGTGATCATCGAGGCGTTGGCGAGTGGCCGGCCGGTGCTCGGCACGGCGTTGGGCGGCATTCCGTACCTGGTCGGAGCCGACGCCCCGCACGAGCCCGCCGGCACCGGCCCGGCCGCTGTCGCCTCCGCCGTCGTCGGGGGCGGGTCGCCCATGCCCGCTGGCATCGGTCTCGGCGAGGCCGGCTGGGTGGTCGCACCGGAAGTGGCAGCGCTGGCCGCCGCCCTACCGGTCGCCCGAGCCGGTGCGGCCGGACTGGCCCCGGCCGCCCGCGCCCGCTACGAGCGCACCTTCCACCCCGACGTGGTGACCAAGCAACTCATCGACATCTACGCGGGCCTGGCCCGAACCCCCAACCACGTCTGAACCCCGCCCGCACCGGAACCACCCGCGCTGGTCCTGTCGCGCCGCCGGGCTTGCCCGACGCAGGGGGCTCGTCAAGATCGCGCTCGATCCAGGAGGTCGCGCCGTGGCTGGCGAGCGGCGCGCAGGCCCGGGGCCCTGGATCAGGTGGGGACCGATGCAGTGGCCCTCGCGAGGACCCGGGCGCCATGATCGGCGCAACATCAGGGATGTTGGTGCCTCCCCGGCGTCGGAGGCAGCAACATCCCGGTAGTTGCGCGGATCTTATGGCGCGGGTCGGGTGGAGCGGGGAGAAGTGGGTCAGCGCAGGGAGGCGCGGGCGGAGAAGGCGATGCTCGCGAGCAGGAAGCCGCCGTTGACGATGGTGAACGCGACAATCACCCAGAGGACCAGCGCGGGGGCCACGGCGAG
Organism: Micromonospora sp. NPDC005215; assembly: GCF_040607915.1. Lineage (NCBI taxonomy): Bacteria > Bacillati > Actinomycetota > Actinomycetes > Micromonosporales > Micromonosporaceae > Micromonospora > Micromonospora sp. NPDC005215. The sequence continues at coordinate 48,976 of NZ_JBEXHQ010000027.1, forward strand.
CACCAGGGCGGCCACGAAGACCACCGCGCCGTAGTCGCGGACCAGCTTCACGAGACGCACCGGCAGCGAGGTCGAGGTGACCATGCTGGCCGCGTTCGGGCCGGCCTGCATCACCGAGGTGACCAGGTTGACCATCCAGGTCCCCGCGAACGTCGCCACCAGCCAGGTCGGGGTGGACGGCTGCTGCGCCACGGCGGTGGCGGCCAGCGCGGCGACCAGGGCGATCTGCGCCGCCACGTCGCAGAGCACGTCGATCCGGGCCCCGGCCGCGCTGCCCTGGCCGGTCACCCGGGCGAGCTGCCCGTCGGCGCAGTCCAGGGAGTACGCCACCTGCCAGCCGACCAGGGCGAGCAGGCCGACCACCCAGGCCGGTACGTCGCCGGAGGCCACCGGGCCGGCGAGCGCCACCACGGTGACCGAGGTGGCCAGTCCGAGCACCAGGTTGGTGATGGTCAGCGCCGTGGGACGCAGGCCGAGGCGCTGGGCGACAAGCGCGAAGGCGGCGCCCAGCCACTGGCTGATCGACTCGCTGAACAGGCCGCCGCCCCGGTTCACCCGGTGGAAGTCGGCGATGGTGGGACGGGGGTCAGCCAAGCTGGTCGCGGATTGCACCGGCGTAGTCTGCCAGCCGTTCCCGCGTCTCGGTAGGAGACAGCGCCAGGTGCTCGAGGATCGTGTACCGGTCCGGTCGGGTACGCGGGGCGAACTGCACCGCCTCCACGAACTGGTCGTCGCTGAGCGCCACCTCGGCGGGGAGCCGGGGCAGACCGTGCCGGGCCAGGCAGGCCGACATCTCCCCGAAGCGGCGCAGGTCCCCGCGCAGCCAGGTGCAGAACAGCGCACCCAGCCCGGCCAACTCGCCGTGTGAGGCGGTGCCGGGGAAGAGCGCGTCGACGGCGTGCATGATCTCGTGGCAGCCGCCACTGCACGGGCGGCTGGTGCCCTCGATGGCCATGGCCAGGCCGCTGGAGATCAACGCGTCGGCCAGCACTGTGACGAAGGCGTCGTCGGTCATGTCGCCCGGGTGGTTGAGCACCGCTTCGGCGCCTGCCCGGGACAGCGACGCGGCGAGCCCGTCGAACGGTTCGACGCGTACCCGGCGGGCCAGTTCCCAGTCGGCCAGCGCACTGATGTTGCTGATCACGTCGCCGATGCCGGCCCGGTTGTGCCGGTCCGGACCGCTCTCCACGAAGTCCAGGTCGACGATCACCGCGATCGGGATGTGCACCCCGTAGGAGCCCTTGAGCCCGTCGGTGATGAGGCTGGCCACCGGGGAGGCGATCCCGTCGTTGGCGAGGCTGGTCGCCACCGACACCATCGGGAGCCCTCGGCGGGTCGCCGCGTACTTGGCCACGTCGATGGTCTTGCCGCCACCGATCCCCACTACCGCGTCGTACGACCGGGCGCGCAGTTTGCCACCGAGGTCGTCGGCGGCGTCCAGCGTGCCCCCGGAGACGGTGAACACGTCGGCCGTCCGCAGTGACGGTCGGATCAGCTCCGCGATCTGGGTGCCCTGACCTGGGCCGACCACCACCGCGACGTCACCGCCGGCGGAGATCCGCCCGTCGGCCAGGATCGCGCCCAGGTCGGCCACCGCCCCACGTCGCACGTCGATGTGCAGCGGCGTGAGGACGCTCCGAGCTAGTAGCGGCACGCGATCTCCCGCGCACGGGCCAGATCGGCGTGGTTGTCGACCTCGACCCACGGAACGTCACCGATCGGTGCCGCCCGTACCTCCCCGCCGCGGTCGGAGAACTCCTGGTAGCCGTCCTCGTAGTAGAGGTTCGGGTCCCGTCGCCAGGTCGCCTCCAGCGCGTCGGCGAGGGCGTCGGCGACCTGCGGCTCGATCAGCGTCGCGCCGATGTACTCCCCGTACGCCTCGCCCGGGTCCATCACCTTGGTGATCCGGGTGAGCTGACCGGCGGCGTCGAAGGTGGTCTTCATCTCCTCCTCCGCCAGCGGCTTCAGCGTGTCGACGGCGAGCAGGATGCCCGGCCCGCGCTCGGCGAGGAGCGTCTTCTCCACGCTCACCGGGTGCACGGTGTCCCCGTTGACAAGCAGCACTCCGCGGGCGAAGTACTCCCGGGCCAGCCAGAGCGAGTAGGCGTTGTTCCACTCCTCGGCCCTGTCGTTGTGCACAAGGGTGAGCGTGACCCCGTACCGCTTCTCCAGGTCGGCCTGCCGCTCGCGGACCGCGTCCGCCGCGTAGCCGACCACGATCACGATGTCGGTGAGCCCGACCTCGGCGAGGTTGCCCAGCGCGATGTCCAGGATCGTGGTGTCGCCGTCCACCGGCACCAACGCCTTGGGCAGGGTGTCGGTGTACGGGCGCAGCCGGCGTCCTGCTCCGGCCGCGAGCACCATTCCGATCATCGCGACTTCCTCCCTCGTCCTGCTCCCCGTCACCGCTGGAGGATAGCGCCGGCTGGCCTCGCCGCTCCGGCCAACCGGGTCAGCCGGGCAGCACGGCCAGGTCGGCGAGCATGGCCAGCCGCTCGTCCGCGCTGAGCACGGAGTACGGGCCGGCGGCCCGTCGGTCGGTTTCCAGCTCGATGGCGAGCCGCTCGGGCCCGGCCGGCAGGGCGGCGATGCTGGACGCGGTGTGCCCGGCGGCAGCCCAGGCGTCGGCGTGCGCGTCGGCGCGGTGGTAGCGCAGCGTGCCGAGCCGGTTGAGCAGCAGCACGCCCGACGGGGTGCCGTCCGGCTCGTGGGGAGGCGCCATCGCGGCGAAGGCCGAGCCGCCCCGGTCGCCCTCCTCGTCGGCCAGCACCAGGGCGTACGACAGCAGCCGGCCGAGCACCGCGACCAGCCGGGACACCCGCTCGTCGTGCCCGGCCCACAGTTCCTCGGTGACCTCCGCGTGCACCTGGTACAGCTCGGCGAGGAAGGCCGCGCCCCGCTCGGTGGCGGAGAGCGCGCCGTCTGGGCGGCGGTGGAGCATCCCGTGCGCCACCTGCTTGTCGACCGTCCGCCGGCTGACGACCGGATCCCAGTACCGGGTGATCGCCGCGAATCCACCGCCGTCGACAGTGCCGCCCGGCGCGGCCAGGCGGGTGCGCAGGTCCACCAGGAAGCCGTTCGCGGTCGGCCCGCCGTACCGCTGGCTCAGCTCGGCGCCCCCACCGTCGCGGCCGGCCAGCATGCCGGCGCGGAAGACCCGGTCCACGGCCGGGGCGAGCAGCCCGGCGACGCGGTGCGGCGCCAGCTCGACGGTGTTCACAGACCGATCGACCGCAGGAGCGCGAAGCCCTCCTCCGCGATCCGCCGGATCAGCCCGTCGTTGACGTAGCGGTGCTCGTCCAGCACGGCCACCTCGTGCTCGGCCAGCCAGCGGAACTCGGTGTGCTTGCCGGCCTCCAGCGTCGGGCGGTCCAGGTCACCGTCGACCCGGACCAGGAAGTCGTACTCGATGCGGGCCAGACCGTCGTCGCCCACGTAGCTGTACTCGCCGACCGGACCGAGGACGTGTGAGAGGAGCCAGCCGGTCTCCTCGGTGATCTCCCGGCGGAGTGCCTCGTCGATCTCCTCGCCCGGTTCGAGGTGGCCGCCGACGATGTCCCAGCAGTCGGGGAAGAGGCGTCGGTGCGGTGAACGGCGCTGGAAGAAGATGCGGCCGTCGTGGTCGACGATCAGCGCGCCGGCGCAGCGCAGGGGCTCGGTGGACACGGTCCGACAGTAGCGAGCGGCCGCTGGTACGGCGATGTTCGGTCTTGTCCCGGAAACATCCACGGACGACCATGTCCGTACCGGATGCCACCGTCCCAAGGGAGTGATGTGTGATGCAGGTACGGGATGCGATGTCCAACCAGGTTCTCGTCGTCGGTCCGGAGCACACGCTCCGCCAGGCGGCCCGGATGATGTCGGCCCGTGGTGTCGGGTCGGCCGTCGTGATCGACCCGGATTCCGAGGGGGTCGGGATCATGACCGAACGCGACGTGTTGAAGGCGATCGGCGCCGGCCTGGACTGCGACGTGGAACGCACCGGGGCCCATTTGACCTGGGACGTGGTCTACGCGGGGCCGGAATGGACGGTGGCCGAGGCGGCCGCCGCCATGGCCCGTGGTGGATTCCGGCACCTGGTGGTGTTGGACGGCCGCGAGGTGGCCGGGGTGATCTCCGTTCGGGACATCATGCGGGTCTGGGCGGAGAGCCAGGTGGCCGCCACGACCTGAGCCGCGCAGGTGTGCCAGGCCGGATCGACGGGTAAGGATCCCCTGCGGGCGCGGAGGTGCCGTGGCCCGCGAGGGAGGGCCCGATGCGTGACGCGGAGCGCCTGGTCGAGCAGCAGTACGCCATGCTCCTGCGTCGGGACGTGGCCCGTCTACCGGACCTCTACGCCCCGGAGGCGTTCTACGCCATGCCGGGTGTGACGGTCCGCCCGATCGAGCTGCCCGCGCTGCTGCGCACCTGGACCGGTGCCTTCCCGGACCTGCGGGTGGACCCGCTGGGCGTGGTCCGTACGGGCGGTGGCGTGGCCGTCGAGCTGCGCCTGACCGGCAGCCACACCGGCACGCTGCACTCGCCGTACGGCACTGTCGCGCCCACGGGTCGGCTGGTGAGCTGGGAGGTGGCCGACGTGGTCCGGGCTCGTCAGGGCCGGATCACCGCCTGGCGCTCCTACTTCGACTGGAGCCAGCTCCTCGACGCGCTCGGCGTGCAGTTTGAGGGGCTTTCCCGGGCGGCGCACCACGACGCGCTCGCCCTTCCGGTCTGATCTGGCGCCGACCGGTGGAGTCGGGTCACCCGTCCCGGTGGCTCAGGATGCGGACATCGCCGTGCCGTCCGCGCGTCCCCCGCCGCCGCCCGTACGCTCAACATCCATGACCGCCGAGCAGTTGATCTCCTTTGCCCGTGGGGCTCCCTCGCTGGACATCGTCGATGTCGAGGGGCTCAAGGCCGCCGCCGTTCGCGCCTTCGACGCCGACCCCGCGGGGGTCACGGCGTATGGCACCTCCGTCGGCTACCTTCCGCTGCGAAAGTGGATCGCCGACAAGCACGGCGTCCAGGCCGACCAGGTGCTTGTCACAAACGGGTCGCTTCAGGCCGACGCGTTCCTCTTCGACCACCTGGTCCGCCCCGGCGACGCGGTGGTGGTGGAACGCCCGACGTACGACCGGACGCTGCTCAACCTCCAGCGGATGGGCAGTGAGCTGCACGGCATCTCGGTGCAGCCGGATGGGCTCGACACCGCCGAGCTGCGCAAGCTGCTGGAGTCCGGGGTCCGGCCCCGGCTCGCGCACGTCATCCCCAATTACCAGAACCCGGCCGGCATGACCCTCTCGCTGGAGAAGCGTCGGGAGTTGCTCGACCTGGCCGCCGAGTACGAGTTCACGATCTTCGAGGACGACCCGTACGCGGACATCCGGTTCCGTGGCGAGGCGTTGCCGTCGATGCTCTCGCTGGACACCCGCAACGTGGTGGTGCACGCGTCGAGCTTCACCAAGACGGTCTGCCCGGGTGTGCGGGTCGGTTACCTGGTCGGCCCGGCGGACCTGATCGCCGCCATCGCCAAGAACGCGACAAGCCTCTACATTTCGCCGGGCATGGTGTCCCAGGCGATCGTGCACGAGTTCTGTGTCTCCGGTGACATCGACCGCTCCATCGAGACGGTTCGGGCGGCGCTTGGCGAGCGGTCCGCGTTGCTCGCCGAGTCGTTGCGCCGGCACCTGCCGCAGGCGCGGTTCGTGGAACCCGACGGCGGCTACTTCCTCTGGATCGAGTTCCCGGAGGACGTGCTTGTCGATCGGCTCGCCCCGGCGGCGGCCGAGCGTGGGGTTGCCGTGGTCAAGGGCAGCGACTTCGTGCTGGAAGGTGGGCGGCACGCCCTCCGGTTGGCCTTCTCGGCGGTGACCGCCGACAAGATCGACGAGGGCGTTCGTCGGCTCGCCGAGGCCGTCGAGGCGGTCCGTAGCTGAACTGACTGTCGGGTTCCCGACAGTACGAGGACGCCGGCCGCCTCGGGGCTCCCGCCCGGGGCGGTTGGCGGCCCACAATGCTGCGAGCGTCACCCACCAGCTGTTGCGGAGGTCACCAGCGGCCTTCGGCCGACCGCGACCCGGGTGCCGCGGCAGCACAACCTCCCGCCCCCACAGGTGCCGGGTGGGCCGTGTCGTCCCCGCACACCCCCCGATGCGGCCCGCCCGGCGCCGCCCCACGCGATCGCCGTCACAGGTGTCCTGGACCGCGGTCGGCGTAGCCTGCAAGCCGCAGCCGAGCGTGGGAGGTGACGCGATGACGGATCGGACAGAGCGGGACCGGACGGCACCCCCGACCAGCGGTCGGGTGCTGCGGCCCCGGGCGTGGCCCTCCCCGGTCCGGGCGATGACCCGGATCCTCAACGCCGACGGGTCGCCACCCGTGCCGACGCCCGCTGGCACCGGCCGCAGCGCCGTTGTCGACTGCGCCCTCTACGTCGACGGCAAGCGGCAACCCGGCGACTGGACGTACGCCGACGCGCTGACCGCGGCCCGCCGCGAGGAACACGGCTTCGTGTGGATCGGTCTGCACCAGCCCGAGTTGGCCGAGATGAGCGCCATCGCGGAGACCTACGGTCTGCACGAGCTGGCCGTCGAGGACGCGGTGAAGGCCGAGCAGCGCCCGAAGCTGGAGCGGTTCGGTGACGTCGTCTTCCTGGTGCTGCGTACCGCGCGGTACTGCGAGCACGCCGAGCTGACCGAGAACTCCGAGGTCGTGGAGACCGGGCAGGTGATGCTCTTCATCGGCCCGAACTTCGTGATCAGCGTCCGACACGGGGATGCCTGCCGGCTCGCACCGATCCGCGCCGACCTGGAGACCAAGCAGGATCTGCTGCTGCAAGGCCCGTGGGCGGTGGCGTACGGGGTGACCGACCGGGTGGTCGACCTCTACCTGGAGGTCGCCGACCAGATCGAGGACGACCTGGATGTGCTGGAGGCCGAGGTCTTCGACCGGCACGGCCACGGGCGGATCCAGCGGATCTACCAGATGAAGCGGGAGCTGGTGGAGTTCAAGCGGGCGGTGGTGCCGCTGCAACGGCCGCTGATGACGCTGACCTCCCAGGTCAACCGGGACGTGCCCAAGGAGATCCGCAAGTACTTCCGGGACGTGCAGGACCACCTGAGCCGCACGGTGGAGCAGGTCAACTCCTACGACGACCTGCTGAACTCGATCCTCCAGGCGCGGTTGGCCCAGGTCACCGTTGACCAGAACAACGACATGCGCAAGATCGCCGCCTGGGCCGGCATCGCCGCGGTGTGGACCGCCATCGCCGGCATCTACGGGATGAACTTCGACAACATGCCCGAGCTGAAGATGACGTACGGCTATCCCGTCGTCCTCGCCCTCATGCTCGGCGTCTCGCTGGCCCTCTACCGCTGGTTCCGCCGCAACGGCTGGCTCTGACGCGAGGGCGGAAGCCGAGTGGGTCTTGGCATGCCGCTTAGGCGGAGCGGGCGGCGAGCATGCGAACAGCGCCGGCGCGCGGGGTGGCCCCGCGTCGCCGGCGCTCGACGCGCTGTCGTCGGGTCAGCGACGGCCGTTGGTGCGGGCCGTATCCTTGCCCAGCGCCTTGGTGAGGTCGTCGGTCGGCCGACCGGAGACATCCGTGGCGCCCTCGGCGACCGACGGAACCTTGTCCGTCGGACGGATGCCGGTCTGCTTGGCCGGGCCGGTGGTGCTCGCGCTGGAGCCGCCGGCCACCGCCGAGCTGCCGGCACCGGTCATTCCCGCCGCGCCGGTCATGGCCGCCCCGTCGGTCCCCTTCGGGGCGGACGGCGTGCGCACCTCGATCGAGTCGACCTCGTCGCGCATCGGTTCGAGGTTGCGGGTCGGGTCGTACTCGGCCCACTCCTGCTGCTCCCGGCGGCGGCGCATCGCGACGGCGCCGGCCAGGCCGGCGACGACACCCGCGGCCAGCAGGCCGGTCATCATCGAGCCGCGACGGCGCGGCTGCTTCTTCTTACCGGTGATCCGCATGGTCTTCGACTTGGCCTTCCTGGTCAGCGGCCCTGCCTGCGCGGCGCCGTCACGGGCCGCCGCGGCCAGCGGTGCCAGCGTGGTGAGTGTCGTCCCCCAGCCGGTCGACGCCTGGCCGCGAACCCTCGCCGCAGCCGGCCCGACGTAGCCCCGGGCCACCTGGACCCGCGGACCGACTGTCGCGCCAGCACCCTTCGCGGCGTGGTTGGCTGCCTGCATCAGGTGGCTGATGCTCTGGTTCAGCTCGGCCTTGGCCAGCTGCCCCTGGGACTTACGCCGCCCGAATCCAAACACGGTCCTACCTCCTGGGAGTTGTTCCTTCGTCATCCTCCACCTTCGGATGCCTCCGCGATGCCAGATCGGGCACATGGGAGGATCCGCATGGAACTGACCAACGAGTGAGGAGTACCCGTGGCCGAGGCTGTCTACGCCACCCTGCACACCAACGCTGGCCCGATCCGGCTGGAGCTCTTCCCCAACCACGCGCCGAAGACCGTCCGCAACTTCGTCGACCTGGCCGAGGGCAACCGTGAGTACACCGACCCGCGCACCGGTCAGCCGGGCAGTGGGCCGTACTACGACGGCACCATCTCGCACCGGGTGATCAGCGGATTCATGGTCCAGATGGGCGACCCGACCGGCACCGGTCGGGGCGGACCGGGCTACAAGTTCGCCGACGAGTTCCACCCGGAGCTGCGCTTCGACCGGCCGTACCTGCTGGCGATGGCGAACGCCGGACCGGGCACCAACGGTTCGCAGTTCTTCATCACGGTGTCGCCGACGCCGCACCTGAACAACCGGCACACCATTTTCGGGCAGGTCGCCGACGAGCAGTCGGTGAAGATCGTCGACTCGATCGCCAGCACCCCGACCGGCCCGAGCGACCGTCCGCTCCAGGACGTCGTCATCGAGCGGGTCGAGATCGAGCGGTCTGCTGCCTGACCGACCGACGAGGTACCTTTGCTCGCATGATTGAGCGCTCCGGAGCACCGCACCGGCCGGCGCCGGTGGATCGCGCGGCGGTGGACGGAGGATCAACCCGGTGAACGAGTCTCCGCCGACCACCCCGGTCTGTTATCGGCACCCCGGTCGGGAGACCTACGTCCGGTGCTCACGCTGCGACCGGCCGATCTGTCCGGACTGCATGCGGGACGCGTCCGTCGGGCACCAGTGCCCGGAGTGCGTCAACGAGGGACGTCGCAGTGTCCGGCCGGCGCGTACCGCCTTCGGTGGCGGTACGGCCGGCCGGCACGGCTATGTCACAAAGGCGCTGATCGCGCTGAACGTGCTGCTCATGCTGCTCTCCATCGCCTCCGATCGGGGCGGGGACGCGGCGCTGGGTGGTTCCGGTTTCGGTGGTCTGATGGGCGGCGATACGCCGCTGACCGACTGGGGTTCGGTGCTCGGCCGGGCGTTCCTCCCCGACGGCACGCTGGGCGGGATCGCCGAGGGTCAGTGGTACCGGCTGGTCACAGCGATGTTCCTGCACTACGGCGTGATTCACCTACTGCTCAACATGTGGGCGCTGTGGGTGCTCGGCCGGTCGTTGGAGGCCAGCCTCGGGCGGGTGCGTTTCGCCGCCCTCTACCTGATCGCGGGCCTCGGCGGCAACGTGGCGGCCTACCTGTTCAGTGACCCGAGAGCGACCACTGTCGGCGCGTCGACGGCGATCTTCGGGCTCTTCGCCGCGCTGCTCATCGTCGAGCGCAAAATGGGCCGGGACATCTCCCAGATCATCCCGGTCCTGGTGATCAATCTCGTGTTCACGCTGACCGTGAAGGGCATCTCGATCCCCGGGCACCTCGGTGGCCTGCTGGTCGGGGCGCTGATGGCGCTGGTGCTCGCGTACGCACCACGCGGTCGGCGCACGTTGGTGCAGGTCGCCGGCGGGGCGATCATCCTGCTGGTCCTGCTGGGCCTGGTCCTCGTCCGCACCGCCTACCTGCTCGGCTGACTCATCCGGTCGGGTCCCGGCGGGCGGCACGCAGCTCTGCGGCCACCTCCTCCGGGGTAGCTCCCAGGTCGTACCGGCCGAAGAGGTGCAGCGAGTCGCCGGCGTCGATCTCCAGGGTGTCGCTTGTCAGCCCCATCCGTGCGCGACGGTCCACGGCGATCGCCTGGACCGTCGACCACTGCAGCAACCGGTGGCCCGCGAACCCGTGGATCACGGTGAGTCCCGCCGGGTCCACCGCCAACCGGACCGGCGCGACCAGATCGCGTACCGCCCAGCCGGCCAGGGTGGCGGCGGCCAGGACGGCCACCACCAGCCGGACCGGGTCGCCGTCGGCGAAGAGCAGCCCGAGCGCGACAAGCAGGGCCGCGCCGACCAGCTTCACCGCGGGCACTGTCGCCGGCACCCGCCACTGTCGCATCGGGGGATTCTCGTCCACCCGCCCAGCATGCCAGCGGCGGTCGAGTGCCGCCGGTGCGGCTGCCCGGTCCCCTGGGCGACGTAGGATCGGGGCCAGCCCACGTTACCGGGGAGTAAACATGAGTGACGCGGTCATCGTCGGCGCGGTACGCACCCCGGTCGGGCGGCGCAGGGGCAGCCTCGCCAGCGTCCACCCGGTCGACCTCTCGGCGCACGTGCTGCGCGCCCTCGCCGAGCGCACCGGCATCGACCCGGTCCAGGTCGACGACGTCTTCTGGGGCTGCGTGTCCCAGGTCGGCGAGCAGTCGTGGAACGTCGCCCGCATCGCCGTACTCGCCGCCGGCTGGCCCGAGACGGTGCCCGGGACGAGCCTGGACCGGCAGTGCGGTTCCAGCCAGCAGGCACTGCACTTCGCCGCCGCGACGGTGCTCTCCGGCCAGGCCGACCTGGTGGTCGCCGGTGGCGTGGAGTCGATGACCCAGGTGCCGTTGGGCACCGCCAGCGCGGCCGGCGGTACGCCGTTCACCGACCAGGTGCGCGCCCGCTACCGGGGCGTCGACGGCTTCGCCGATGACGCGCACCTGCCGTTCAACCAGGGCGTCGGCGCCGAGCTGATCGCCCAGCGGTGGCGGCTCTCGCGTCCGCAGCTCGACGAGTATTCGCTGGCCAGCCACGAGAAGGCGGCCGCCGCGCAGGATGCCGGCGCGTTCGACCCGGAGCTGACGCCGGTGCCGCTCGCCGATGGTGGCAAGTTCCTCGCCGACGAGGGCATCCGCCGCGACACGTCCCTTGACAAGCTCGGCGCGCTGACCACCCCGTTCCGCGCCGACGGTGTGGTGACCGCCGGGTCCGCGTCCCAGATCTCCGACGGCGCAGCGGCTCTCGCGGTGACCACCTCGGAGTGGGCCAGCCGGCACGGCCTGCGGCCACTTGCCCGGATCCACACCGCAGTGGTCGCCGCCTCCGATCCGGTCACCATGCTCACCGCGCCCATCCCGGCCACCGCGAAGGCGCTGCGCCGCGCGGGGCTGGGCATCGAGGAGATCGGGGTGTACGAGGTGAACGAGGCGTTCGCGTCGGTGCCGCTGGCGTGGCTGGCCGAGACCGAGGCGGACCCGGAGCGGCTCAACCCGCGCGGTGGGGCGATCGCCATCGGTCACCCGCTCGGCGGTTCCGGTGCCCGGATCATGACCACCATGCTCCAGCACATGCGGGACAACGGGATTCGGTACGGCCTGCAGACCATGTGCGAGGGCGGCGGCATGGCCAACGCGACAATCGTCGAGCTGGTCTGACGGTGCGGGCGGAAAACGCCTCGCCCGGCCCGGGAGGGCCGCCTATGGTGCCCAACGTGACGACGATCGCGGGTGGGCGCGTCCCCGACTGGTCCAGCAAGCAGTGGCAGGTGCGGGCCCGGTCCTGGGTCGACGCGCAGCTGAGCCGGGTCGGCCGTCGGGTGACCGGGTCGGTGGAGCCGCGGGTGCGTCCCTGGTCGTTGGTCTGGCGGGTGCCGACCGACGACGGCCCGGTCTGGTTCAAGGCCAACAACCCGGGCACCGTGCACGAGGCGGTGCTGATCGCGACACTCGCCCAGCTGACGCCGGAACGGGTGCTGACCCCGATCGCGGTGGACCCGGCGCAGGGCTGGTCGCTGCTGCCCGACGGTGGCGAGTCGTTGCGCGACGTGTTGGCGCGCGACAGCGATCCGGCCCACTGGGAGCGGGCGCTGCCCGGGTACGCGGCGCTCCAACGGGCCACCGCGCCGCACGCCGACGAGCTGGTCACCCTGGGCGTGCCGGACCACCGTCCCGAGGTGCTGGCCGGGCTGCTCGCCGAGCTGCTCGATGATCGCGAGTCGCTGCTGATCGGTGCGGAGGGCGGGCTCAGCCCGGACCTGCACGAGCGGCTGCGGGCGGAGCTGCCGTCGTACGCCGAGCGGTGCCGGCGGCTCGCCGACATCGGCATCCCGGCCACTGTGCAACACGACGACCTGCACGACGGCAACGTCTTCGCTGCCCCGGACAGCTACCGCTACTTCGACTGGGGCGACGCCTCGGTGGCACACCCGTTCGGCACGTTGCTGGTGACCCTGCGTTCCATCAGGTACGCCACGGAGCTGGCGGCCGACGACGCCCAGTTGGCCCGGTTGCGCGACGCGTACCTGGAGGCGTGGACCGACCGGTACGACCGGCGGACCCTCGTCGAGGCTGCCGACCTCGCGATCGACCTGGGTGCGGTGAGCCGGTCGCTCTCCTGGCGTCGGGCCCTGGACACCGCCGAGGAGTCACGGGCCGAGTACGCCGCTGCGGTTCCCGGCTGGCTGGCGGAGCTGTTCGCCGCCAGTCCGCTCCCGACCGACTCCTGACCATGATCCGTCCACGTCGGAAATCGGACAGGCAGTGCGACCCGCCGCGTGGAACTTCCAAAAAAGCGTCGTGACCCACGTCACCCCGCCGGGGAGGTCGTTGGGCAGGTCATGGACGTCTTCTCCCGAACGTTCCTCCCGGCCGCCGCTGAGGCTGGCCTGGCCGTGCAGACCGTGAGCCGGCACATGCCGGTCTTCCGGCGCTGTGTCGGCTCCGGTGACGCCACCATCCTGGTCACCCGTTGCAGCCGCCCCGACCGCCCGGTCACCGGCGACTACCTGCTCCTGCTCACCCATCGTCGGCTCGTGGTGACCCAGCAGACCCGTCTGCTGCACCGACTGCGTCTGCACCTCAACACCGAGTTACGCGAGCTGAGCAACGTCACCTGGAGCCCGGACCCCCGACTGCACTCGGTCGAGATGGCGGCCACCGCGATCGACGGGATCCGTGAGCGGTTCCTGATCCGCACCAGCCACCCGAAGCAGGTCTGGCAGCTCGACGCGCTGCTCAACCAGGCGTTCCGGACCCGCCTGCGGCCGCCCGGCGCGCGGGTCGTCGCCAGCATCGGCGACGCGCCGGCCGTCGCGCGGCCCGGAGTGTTCGCCCCGTCCTGGTGAGCTGACACCCGACCGGGTTCGCGGCACCTTTACCGAACTCGAACACACACCGATCGCCCCGAACGTCCGCCGTCGGGAATCATGGGCCGGTGACCGTCGAACCGCCGCACCGCGGGCTCGTCCTCGTGGTCGAGGACGAGCCGGCCATCGCCGACCTGGTCCGGCTCTATCTGGCCCGGGACGGGTTCGGCGTCCACCTGGAACGGGACGGCCAGGCCGGGCTGAACGCGGCTCGCCGGCTACGCCCGGTGGCCTGCGTCCTGGACATCGCGCTGCCGGGTCTTCCCGGCACCGAGATCTGTCGCCGGCTACGCGAGGCCGGCGACTGGACCCCGGTCATCTTCCTCACCGCCCGGGACGACGAGGTGGATCGGATCGTCGGCCTGGAGTTGGGCGCCGACGACTACGTCACCAAGCCGTTCAGCCCCCGGGAGTTGGTCGCCCGGGTACGCGCGGTGCTGCGCCGGGCCGCCGGTGGCCCGGAGGGCGCGGACCGGCCGCGCGTCGTCGGCCCGGTGACGCTCGACCCGGGCCGCCGCACTGTCACCGTCGCGGGCGCACCGGTGCAGCTCACCTCCACCGAGTTCGACCTGCTGGCCCACCTGATGGCCCGGCCCGGCCGGGTCTTCACCCGGGAGGAGCTGCTGGCCGGGGTCTGGGGTTACGCGGCGCACGCCGGCACCCGCACTGTCGACGTGCACGTCGCCCAGGTGCGGGCGAAACTCGGCCCGGCGAGCGTCATCCGGACCCACCGTGGCGTCGGGTACGCGGTCGATGCCTGACCGCCCCGGGCCCGTCGAGTCGCCGACCATGACCCTGCCGGTGATCGGTGCCGGCCCGCCCGCCGCACCTCGACGAGGCCGGTTCGGCCGTACCCTGACCGCCCGCGCGGTGCTTGTCACCTGCGCGGTCGCGCTGGTGTCGGTGCTGGTCACCGCGATCGTGGCGGTGCCGTTGGCGATCCGCGGAGCGGAGCGACGCGATCAGGACGCCCTCGCCGCGCAGGCGCGGCTCGCCGCCGAGGTGCTGCGGACCCGCCTGGACCGGGGCCGCACCGCCGACGAGGAGCGGCTCATCCAGCAGCTGCGCAACCAGGGCATTGACGCGTATCTGATCCGGCGTGGGGCGGTCGACCGGCCGGGGTTGCCATCTCGGGTGGTGCAGCGGATCGAGCAGGGCCGCAACGTGTCGGTGCGGCGCGTCGTCAACGGCGAGCGTGCCCTGGTCGAGGGTCGGGCGCTACCCGACGGCAATGGGGTGGTGCTCTCCCGTAGCGCGTCGAACGGGTTGTGGGCCCAGGTGCTGCTCGGTCTCTGGGTGCCGCTGCTGGCCGGGTTGGCCGCCGGTGTGGTGGCCGGCCTGCTGCTGGCCCGCCGGCTGGCCCGACCGATCCGCGTCGCGGCCACCGCCGCCGCCCGGCTACGCGCCGGCGACCGCGCCGTCCGGATACCTGTCGAGTCACCGGACGAGGTCGCCGACCTGGCCGAGGCGTTGAACGGCCTGGCCAGCGCGCTGGCCACCAGCGAGGGGCGGCAGCGGGAGTTCCTGCTGTCCGTCTCGCACGAGTTGCGCACCCCGTTGACCGCGATCCGGGGGTACGCCGAGGCACTCGCTGACGGGGTGCTCGGCGCGGACGACACCGTCGACACCGGTCGGACGATGCTGACCGAGGCCCAACACCTGGACCGGCTGATCGGGGACCTGCTGGCGCTGGCCCGGTTGGAGGCCGCCGACTTCCCGCTCGAACCGATGCCGGTGGACCTGACCGAGTTGGTGGTGGACGCGGAGCCGACCTGGGCCGGTCGGTGCGCGGCGGTGGGCGTGCCGTTCCGGTTGGAGACGCCCGGTCGGCCGGTGCCCGCGTACACCGATCCGGGGCGGATCCGGCAGGTGCTGGACGGGTTGCTGGAAAACGCGCTGCGGGTCGTACCCCCGGGGTCGCCGGTGGTGCTCGCGGTCCGGGCGGCCGGCGCGGACCCGGCCGCCGGCGGTGAGCTGGAGGTCCGCGACGGCGGGCCCGGCTTCACCGACGACGACCTGGCGGTGGCGTTCGAACGCGGTGCGCTGCACGAGCGGTACCGGGGAGTGCGCAAGGTGGGCAGTGGGCTCGGGTTGGCGCTGGCCGCCGGCCTGGTCCGTCGGCTGGGCGGGGAGATCACCGCGGGGCACGCGCCGGAGGGCGGCGCCGCCTTCACGGTCCGGCTGCCCGGCGATCCTTACCTGGCTCGAACATCGGCCTGACGCTCCGCTCGTCTCCGGCGGGAATGCTGAGGACTCCACGGACGAGAGGAACGTCATGCCACGTTGGGGATTCGCCACCGGCACCACGGCACTGCTCGCGGCGGTCACGCTGGGCGTCACCGGCTGCGGTGCGGCCGAGGTGGCCAGCCAACCCGCCCGGGAGGCCGCCGTCGAGGTCGCCGCCGCGATGGGGGTGGAGGGTCAGGCGCTGGCCGCGATGGGCTTCGACGCCGACGACCTGGACGTGCAGACCGTGGCCGCGCCGGCCTCCCCGACGCCGGGCGCCTCCCCCACGGCCGGCGACAAGGCCCGGGAGAAGCGCGGCGAGGAGTGGCGCAAGCGCCGCCAGGCCCGCGTGCTGTTGCGCAAGAACACCCTGCACGGTGAGGCGGTGGTCAAGACGAAGGACGCCGGTACGCAGACCGTGGCCGTGCAGCGCGGCGAGGTGACAGCTGTCGACGGTGACTCGATGACCGTCAAGTCCACCGACGGCTTCACAATGACCTGGACCTTCGGCGACGACCTGCGGGTCGTCGAGCGGCGCGCCACGGTGCAGCCGAGTGAGGTCAAGGTCGGCGCGACGCTCGGTGTCGCCGGCGCGAAGGACGGCGACAAGGGTGTTGCCCGGCTGATCCTCATCCCCCGGGCCAAGTGAGCGAGGGGCCCCCGATCGACTCGGGGGCCCCTCCTTCCGTCAGTAGACGCGGGAGCCGATGAAGTCGTCGTGACCGTAGCCGACCGGGTTGGCGGCGGTACGGGCCTCGAACGACCACTGCTGTCGGGTGCTGCTTCCGCAGTTGGCCAACCGCAGGCGCGGGCTGCCCAGCAACGGGTTGTCGAACGCCACGCAGAGGTTGCTCGCCGCCGCCGGCTTGAGCTGGTTGCCGGCGAAGACGAACTGCTGCGCGGCGGTGCCGTTGCAGTCGTAGATGTTGACCGCCGTACCCGAGGTCATCGAGCTGTTGGCGACGTCCAGGCAGCGGTCGTGGGACAGCTCCGAGTGCAGCGACCGCCGGGTCGAGTCGTACCAGAAGCCCTGGTTACGCCCGCCGTGACAGGCGTACGGCTGCTGCATTGTGCCGTTGCGGGAGTCGTACCCCTTGCCGTCGACGCAGGTGCCGGTGGCGAGGTTGCGCAGTTGCCTGAAGTCGAGCAGCCCCGGGTAGAGCACACCGCTGCCGGTGCTGGCCGGGTCGACGCAGCTGGCCCGTTCCTGCCCGGAGTTCCAGAACTGGGTGATGCACTGGGCGAACATGCCGTGCCCGCGGGCGTTGGGGTGGAACGACTGCCGGGCGGCGTTCTCGTTCCAGATCCCGATTTCGATGAAGAGGCCGCGGACCGAGGTGTTGTCGGTGCACACCTCGTGGCCGTGGAAGAGTCGGCTGGCGTCCAGGTAGCGGGTGCCGGTGTTCGCGGCGGCCGACCGTAGCGCCGACTCGAACATCGGCACCGCCTTGTTCCGGGCGAACGCAGCGTCGGCCAGGTAGAGCAGGCAGCCGCCGGAGTACCACCCGGGGAAGTTCGGGTTGTCCTCCACGTCCGGGCTACCCGGGCTCGGGTACGACATGAGCACCAGTTCGTAGTCCGAGCGCAGGTAGCCGGCGTCGGTCATGGTCTGCCGGATGTCGGTGAGCGCGTCGGTCACGGCCTGCCGGCTGCCGTCGGTACGGATCGTCCACTGGTCGGTGTAGGTGGGGTAGCAGGCCCCCTGGAAGAGGACCCGACGGATGGCGCAGTCGGTGGCGACCGGGCCGAACTGGATGGTGCCGTCGCCGTTCGCGCCGACCACCACCCAGATCAGCTTCACGTGCGTGTTGCGCGCCTTGATGCCCAGGTAGTCGCCCTGGTTCAGCTCGTTGTGCTGGGTCGGTCCGCCGGCGACGAGGTTCCACGGGGTGGCGCCGGAACAGGCCAGGTTGTACTGCGCGTCCGACGGGATGCCGGTCCGGAAGACCGCCTGGTCGTACGAGCGGTCGCACCAGTTGCCGTCCTGGTGGGTGCCGGGGACGTAGTTGCCGACGCCCTCGCCGGAGATCTCGCTGTCGCCCATGGTGATCAGCGCGGTGCGACGTTGCTCGATCGGGCGGATCGCGGGACTGCCGTAGAGGGCGGTGGCCTCGGCGGCCCGGACGGCTTCGAGGTTGGCGGGGAGCGGCTGGACAGCCGGCCGGTCGGCGGCGGTGGCGGGGGTGGCAGGTCCGGCGAGCATCGGTAGGACGAGAGCGGCGACGGCGACGACGACGGTGCTGGCCCGTCGTCGGGTCGCGCGTTCGGGCCTGGCGGGGATTGCAGGCATCGACGCACTCCTTTCGGCTCAGTCGCGGGACGTCGACTGAGTTACCAGACGGTAACGTGCGGATCAACGGATGTGAATGCGTCTCGGATCCTTGCGCGCGGGCTGCAGAACCGCCCGGATCGGACGATCCGGACGCAGGGTCAGCGCGCGGGTGGCAGTGCGTAACCGACGTAGGTGCGGAACTCCAACCGCCAGCCGGCCGGAACCAGCTTGGCGCAGGCCGGCCGACTGCCGGTGCAGACGATCGCGTCCACCGAGCTGGGGTCGGCCGGCGGTCGTTCGGGCAGTACCGACTGCAACGACACCAGCTCCGGCGAGCCGCCGTCCGGCTGGCGCAGCACCAGCCACCACGGGTACTCCCAGTTGTCGTTCTGCTCCACCAGCCCGATCCGCCGGGCGTCGCTGCCGCGGACCGCCGTCGCCGCCCAGCGGAACTCGTCGGCCCACTGGGGACGGCGCAGGAACCGGGTGTCCCAGTCCGAGGTGGTGAAGACCGAGCCGGAGCCGACGAGCCGGCGTGGGAAGCCGTACGACAGCGCGAGCACCCCGGCCAGTGCCGAGGTGGCCAACACGACGACCACCGCCAGAGTGGCCACCGACCGCCGACGGCCGGCCGTGCCGGTGGTGCGGCTGGTGTGGCGGCGCAGGAGCGCGTCCAGCCACAGCCCGGCGAGCGGCACGGCGAGCACCACTGCGTAGAGCAGCAGCCGGTTGCCCCACGGCTGCCATTTGATCATCGAGGTGTGCAGCAGAACGGTGGCCAGCACCACCACCGCGTACGCGCGCAGCGGCCCGACCTGCCCGCTGTCGATCCGGCGCGGCCGGGCCAGCGCGACCACCGCACCGATCAACGCCAGCGCCCCGGTGACCGGGAAGGCCACCCGGTCCTCGTCCGGATACCAGGCGGGTTCCGGGAAGATCTCCCGGCCGAAGGTGATCGCCGGGTCCTGGGGGTCGACGCCGATCGCGTCCGCGCCGCCGATGATCGCCTCCCCGCCGAGGTGACGCAGCGGCGCCAGCGGTGTGTCGAACGCGGTGTGTCCGATCCGCATTGCGTTGATCAGGATCGACGGCGGATCGTGCCGCTCCATCGGGATCGACTCGCGCAACCGGGGCGGGCCCAGCGGGTGCCCGAACTCGGCAGTCACCCGAGCCAGGAACGGGCCGACCACCACGGCCGCCACCAGCACGACAAGCACCGAACCACCGATGACGCGCGCCACCTGGGCAACCGGTCGGGACGTGGGCGCCTCGGCCGGGACGGCGTGAACTGTCGACCCCCCGGCGGCCGGTGCCCGGGTAGCCAGGGCCAGCCGGAGCTGCGCCAACCCCCAGAGCACCAGCAACGGACCCACCGCGATCAGGCCACTGGTCTTCGTCAGCGCGGTCAGCCCGGTGGCCGCGCCCAACCCGAGCAGGGTGCCCCAGCCGGTCCGCCGACGCAGCCCGTCCAGCACCAGTGTCGCCGCGCAGGCCACCCATGCCGCACAGACCAGGTCGGTCTGCGTGCTGGTGGCCTGGAGCACCACCATCGGCGTGGTGGCCAGCACGAAAGCGGTGATCAACTGAGCCCGCCGGCCGCCGCCGAGCTGCGCCGTGATCCGTGCGGCCACCAGCAGGCAGAGCACCCCGGCGGCCCACTGCACCAGGTTGTACAGGTGGTCCCCGCCGGTCAGCAGGCGTAGGTGCAGCAGCAGATACTCGGCTCCGGGCGGAATGGTCACCTGTCGGTGGATGGCGGTCGGCCAGAAGTCCAGGTCGCCCTGGGCCACCCAGTGCTCCACCTTCGGCAGGTGGTACGTCTGCGAGTCGAAGTTGTTCGGCTCGGCCAGCAGCGCGACAAGCAACTCCACAAGGACCAGCCCGCCGACAGTGCCGGCGAGCAGACGTTCACCCCGACCCGCCGTACGCCAGGCGTCGACCGCCCTGGCGAACGGGCCACCGCGTACCCGACCGTCCTGGCCCGGCCGGTGCTCGGCTTCGACCCGGCCGCCGTCGGCGATCGGCGCGGGCAGCTCCGGGCCGGCGCTGGCGGGCAGTGCCGCGCCGACCGGTACCGGACGGGGCGCCGCGGCGGGCTGTTGTGCGGGATTGGTGTCCCGGCGCCAGCGCCGCCACGCGGCCGTCGCGCAGGCGAGCAGGAAGAGCAGCCAGGCGGCGAGGAATGCCGGCCGGGTCAGCGCGTGCGACGCGCCGAGCACCTCGACGACGAGCACCGCGTACGCCCCGCTGAGCAGGGCGGCGCGTACCACGGCGAGCCGTAGCGGCGCCACCCCGGCGGCCCTGCGCGGCCTCGTCACGACGGTGAGCAGGAGCACCGCGGCGGCAGGTACCACCGCGAGCAGGGAGCCGGCAGCCGACATGGCGGGAAGTAAACACCATCGGTCTGGGACCGCCACGCCGACGGCCCGTCGATGGCGGCATACGTCGGGCTGACCAGCCAGGCTAGGCTATGCCCGACGTGTCGTCGCCACCGTGGAGATTCCCGTGAAGCTCTCGATCCTCATGCCGGTCTTCAACGAGGAAGAACGCATCGCGGATGCCCTCAAGCAGGCATTGGCGGTGGACTATCCGTGCGAGATCGAGCTGATCGTCGTCGACGACGGGAGCCGGGACGGCACCGGCGAGGTCCTCGGTCGCGCCGACGACGCACGCCTGCGGGTCGTCACCCACCAGCGCAACGCCGGTAAGGGTGCCGCCATCAAGACCGCGGTCGACAGCGCGGAGGGCGACTACATGGTCATCCTCGACGCCGACCTGGAGTACGACCCGCAGGACATCCCCAAGCTGCTCGACCCGGTGCTCGACGGGCGAGCCACTGTCGTCTACGGCAATCGCACCTTCGGCAGCCACAGCGCCTACAGCTTCTGGTACGTGATGGGCAACAAGGGCGTCACGATGGCGGCCAACGTGCTGTTCAACTCGTACATCGGTGACCTGGAGACCTGCTTCAAGCTGATGCCGGTGGCGCTCTACCGGTCGCTGGAGGTCCGCTCGCGCGGCTTCGGCATGGAGGCCGAGGTGACCGGCAAGCTGCTGCGCCGCCGGATTCGGCCGTACGAGGTGCCGATCAGCTACCGGGCACGTGGCCGGGAAGAGGGCAAGAAGATCACCTGGAAGGACGGCGTCGAGGCGATCTGGATCCTCGGCCGCGAGCGCGCACGCCGCCGTCCCGCCCCCTCATCCGCGCGCTGACCCCAGGAACGCGCTGATCGACCGCCGCAGACCGGCGGCGTCCAGGCCGTGCCACCGGGTGTGGTCGGCGGGACTGCCGTACCGTCGCAGGTCGGTCTGGCCCACCCCGAGCGCGAGCAGCCGATGCGGCACGTCCGCCATCGCCCGGCTGACGACCGCGCTCGACGTGCCGGCCAGGTACGGCTCGACAAGCACCACCTCGGTCCCGGCGAGCGCCCGTAGCCCCGGCGTGTCGAACGGCCGGGGAGTGTGGGTGTACGCGACAGTCACGTCCATCGCCTCGGTCGCGGCCAACGTGGCATCGAGCGTCGGCCCGACGGCCACCACCAGCGGCGCGCCCGTCCCACCCTGCCGCAGCACCCGGAGCCGGTCCGCGTCCGGATGCGCCTCGGCGTTGCGCTGCTCACTGAGCCGCAGGTAGACCGGGTCGTCGCTGGTCGCGGCGTGCCGGAGCAGCGGCGCGACCTCGTCCGGGTGGCCGGGCACCCGCACCGTCCAGCCGTCGCCGAGAGAGTCGAAGAGCGCCACGTCTCCGGGCGACTGGTGGGTCCGTCCCTCCGCCGACCCGTCGTACGACGCGCCGATGCTGACCAGGACCGCGCCCACGCCCTGGTGGTCCAGACCCAACTTGATCTGCTCGTACGCCCGGTCCACGAGGAACGTCGCGTACGAGTGCACGATCGGGCGGAGCCCGGTCAGGGCGAGCCCGCCGGCCACACCGATCATCAGTTGTTCCCGGATACCGACGTTGAGCACCCGGTCCGGGTGCCGTCGACCGGCCGGAGCGAACTGGCTGGCCGAGATGTCGGCAACGACGAGCGCGGTTCGCGGGTCCTCGTCGAGAAGCGCGGCGGTGCTGTCGATGAAGGCGGCACGCATGACGGTCATCCCTTGCTCTCGATGCGGGCGACCACCAGGTGGGGCCGCCGTGGGCGGTGCCCGGTCAGCGCCCGGTACAGGGCGGTGTGGTGTCGGCCGTCGACGGTGTCGGCGGTCCAGCCGTTGACGGTGAAGCGGCTGGCGATGCCACCCGACCAGCCGTGGGTGGCCGACGAGTTGTCGACAACGATCGCGGTGAGGCTCTCCAGGCCGGTTGCCCCCGCGTACGCGATCGCCTCGTGGTTGGATCCCTCGTCCAGTTCGGCGTCGCCGAGCAGCACGTACACCCGGGGTGTGAGCAGCCCCTGGGCCCGCAGGCCGAGGGCGGTGCCGACGGCGAGCCCGAGCCCGTGGCCGAGCGAGCCGGAGCCGATCTCGACCCCGGGCACCAGCAGCCGGTCCGGGTGGTGGCCGAGCCGGCTGTGTGGCCCGGCCAGGTCGTCGAGCCAGGCGTCCGGGATGAAGCCGTGCGCGGCGAGCACCGCGTAGTAGGCGGCCGGCCCGTGCCCCTTGGAGAGCAGGAACCGGTCCCGCTCCGGGTCGTCGACGGTGTCCGGGGTGACCCGCAGCACCCGGTCGTAGAGCACCTGGAGCACGTCGATGGTGGAGTGCGCGCTGGGGGCGTGCTTCTCGTCGCCGGTCAGTCGTCGGATCAGCCCGGGGAGCCGGGCCCCGGTGTCGGTGGTCAGTGTGGTGGTCATGCCACTACTGTCTGACTTGAAGTGCACTTCAACTCAAGGACCTGGTGATGCAGGATCTACTGACGATCGGCGAGCTGTCCGCCCGATCCGGCGTGGCACCGTCGGCGCTGCGCTACTACGAGCGACTCGGGCTGATCCGCGCCGCCCGTACCGGCGGCAACCAGCGCCGGTACGCCCGCGCCGAGCTGCGCCGGGTCGCCTTCATCCGGATCTCCCAGCAGGTCGGCGTCTCACTCGACGAGATCCGGGCGGCGTTGGAGTCGCTCCCCGAGGCCCGCACGCCCAGCCCGCAGGACTGGGCGCGGCTCTCCGCGAGCTGGCGGGGCCGGTTGGACGAGAAGATCCGGCTGCTCACCAACCTCCGCGACGACCTGGACGGCTGCATCGGCTGTGGGTGCCTGTCCCTGCAACGCTGCACGCTGAACAACCCGGGGGACGCGCTGGCCGGCGAGGGGCCGGGCGCCCGCCTGCTGCTGCCCCGACCAACTGACGACACGCTCGTCTGAACACCCGCGCCAGCTTGCGTCACCCGCGCGTGAGCAGCACCTTGCCGAAGTGGTCGCTCGACTCGACGAGCCGGTGCGCCGTCGCCGCCTCGCTCATCGGCACCCGCCGGTCCACGATCGGTCGGACCGTGCCGGCCTCGATCAACGGCCACACCTCGTCCCGTACGCCCTGGACGATCTCCGCCTTCTCGGCGAGCGGTCGGGAGCGGAGCGACGTCGCGGCGACGCTCGCCCGTTTGGTAAGCAGCGCGCCGAGATCCAACTCGGCCTTGCGCCCACCCTGCATCCCGATCACCACCAGCCGGCCGCCGGTGGCCAGCGCGGAGACGTTCCGGCCCAGGTAGGACGCGCCCATGATGTCCAGGATGACGTCCGCGCCCCGACCGTCGGTGACTCGTCGGACCTCCTCGACGAAGTCCTGCTCCCGGTAGTCGATCGGGTGGGCCGCGCCCAGCTCACGCAGCCGGGAGTGCTTGGCCTCCCGGGCGGTGGTCACAACTGTCGCGCCGAGGGCCGCCCCGAGTTGGACCGCGAAGGTGCCGATCCCACTGCCCCCGCCGTGCACCAGCAGCGTGTCACCCGCGCCGAGCCGCCCCACCTGGACGAGATTCGACCAGACCGTGCAGGCCACCTCCGGCAGCGCCCCCGCGTCCACCGGGTCGCAGGCCGGCACCGGCAGCAACTGCCCGGCCGGGACCGCGACCCGCTCGGCGTACCCCCCGCCCGCCAGCAGCGCGCACACCTGCTGACCGACCGCCCACCCGGCGACCTCCGACCCGACCTCGGTGATCACCCCAGAGCACTCCAACCCGGGGTACGCGGACGCGCCCGGCGGCGGCGGGTAGTGCCCCTGCCGTTGCAGCAGGTCAGCGCGGTTGACCGCACTGGCCCGCACATCCACGATCACCTCGTCGGGGCCCGGCTCCGGGTCGGGCACCTCGGCCCAGACCAGCGCGTCGGGTCCACCGGGCTCGGGAATGGTGATGGCTCGCATGGGCCCAGTCTTCCCGATCTCGTCGGCTGTCGCAGGCGCAACCGCGAGCCCACAGTGGACAGCCGAGATGGCCTGGTCGGCGCGTTCGGGGAGGGACGCCGGGCCGTCCGGCGGGAGCCGTGGCAGACTGTGCGTGGCCGTACGCCCGCGGGTGGCGGCCCAGGAGGGTTCGCCTAGTGGCCGATGGCGCTGGTCTTGAAAACCGGTAAGGCAGCGATGTCTTCGTGGGTTCGAATCCCACACCCTCCGCCCCCTTGGACAGCAAAACGCCCCCTGACCAGCGCGAACGCTGGCCGGGGGCGCGTCTGTGAATGGCGAGTCAGTCTCACTTCGTCCTGCTCAGGGCTGCCGCACCTCACTCGTCGCGGCAAATGGGCGGCAAAGTTTCGTCGGCCGGTCGGGCGTTCTCATGCTGGTCAGGAGTGACTAGCGCCGCCTCGATCCGCTTCCGCGCCGCCTCGTCCTGACCATCGATGCACGAGGCGTAGACCTTGAGCAGGACGTGCGCGCTGTGCCCTGCCCACTCGGCGACCTGGGTAGCCGGCACACCAGCGTTGAGCCAGAGCGCCACGGCAGCGATGGTGCAGGTGGTAGGGCAATCGTGCAAGAACGGCGCGCTGCTGAGCGGGGTTAGCGCCTTTTCTCGTGCCTGTCGCCAGGCTCGTATGTAGGTGCTTTTCGTGACAGGGCCGGGCCGTGAGCCTGGTGCGTTGAACATCCGCCTGCCCGGGTTGCCGGAGTGCTGCCGACGGTGCCGCAAAATGCGGACAAGCTTCGGGCAAGTTTGGCACAACGCGCGTCTCCGTCTTCGCTCGGTGCTTCAGCTCTCGGTCCTTGCGCATTCGCCGCTGACCGCCCATTCGTCGCCGACGTGTTGGGTTGGCCCGCTGAGGAGGTGAAGCCATTTCATCCGGCCTACTTGCATCTCCTCACCGGTCATCTCCTCCCACAAGATGCCCCTCGACCACTGCGGCTTGATCTTGATGGTTCCAGACGAAGTTTGCCATGGCTCGCACAAACTCGGTTGCCTTAGGTGCTTCTTTGTAAGCGAGGGTTCGGAGGACCTCTCTCAACCAAAACGCTTTATTGTCAGACGGTATGGATTTGTGGAAACCTTCGAGTTCTCCAACAGGAACTAGGAAAATTCCGAGTTTCCTTAGATTAGCGTCCAACGACTGGTATGCGGCGGCAGCCTCGCCGCGCAATATTGTGTCGGCGGCAATCTTGAAGAGACGCCAACCGCTCCGAGCTGTCAGTAACCCCTTGATTTGGTTGATGTCCCCAGAAGTTAAGAAAGCGTCCCTCCGGCCTCCGAAGACTTCTTCGATCTTGACTTTTGCTACGACTTTGTCGACTTTCTCCGTCCTCGCCTGAATGGCGGAAATGACCACCTTTCGATCCCGCTCAAGGGCGTCCGGGTCGCCGCCGCAAGCAGTCACTAAGCCCTTAAAGTCATGGTCGGCCTGCAAGAAATCAATGTCTACGGCACAGGAGACGGGAACCCGGGACGCGCGCAAGGCGCGGACAGCCTCAGGCATCCGAGATTTTCCGCCGCAATGCGCAAAATGCAAGCTGAGGGCTGTTGCAGGATGCCCTCGGTCTAGGTCATGCACGGTCGATTCGAGTACAGCGCGGTAGTAGGTGCAGTCAGAATCTGCTTCGCACAACAGAACCCCGTGGAAGAAGAGTCCGTCAAGAATGCCGTAGTATTTGATGAGCGGATCTTCGTACAGCTTCTGGACGTCCTGAACATGCACCTGCGCCGCATGGTTTCCCCGTGGCGATCGAGTGAGACGTACAACAGTAACGGCAGCCTCGGCTCCCTTAACGGAAACTATGCCCCGAAGGATGTCATCGCTATGAGTGGCGACAATTACTTGGGTGTCGTTGTCGTGCTGTCGGGCGAGAAACTGGCCTAGCATGTATGCCTGAGGTGGGTGCAGAAAGGTCTCCGGCTCGTCAATTAATACAATGGGATAGGCTGCCGTGATTAACGTCAGCACGACTCCCATGTACGAGCGCACGCCGTCTCCCTGTTCTTGCAGCAAGGGTAGACGCTCGATCTCGGCCAAATATTTCAAGGACGCAGGTGGCGGCGTTTCCGGGGTGGTTACTTTACCGATGTGGAGACTTATTTGGCTTCCTGCGTACCGGTGTATGACTAGTTCCTCACCAAATGCTCGCCGCATTTCTGCGCTGACCAACTTTTCTAAATCTCTATCGGAGAAGAGTCTTTGAATCGGACTTGCGGGAGCTTCGCGTCCAACGTGGTACGTCGAAGTCGACGAGATCGATCCGCCCTGGCTCCCGGCCGGCATGTAGGCCATAAGAAAGGGCACTAGTGGTTGGAAGTGGCCGGCGTGCCTCCTCCACACATGCGAGATGCTAGAAACTGGCATCGCCGTGCCGCCTTGATTAGGAATAGGAAAGTGTTCCTCATCAAACGATCCGTAGTTGTAGACGCCAGGCGGTTGAACTCTGTACCTGCCTCTCATCCAGTCCGCGAGTTCGCCTGCAGTACACCGCTCCTCGTAGTTGACCGAAGACGTAACCTTCGGCCTGTAATGCCCATATGTTGCCGTTCCGCTCAGTCTCTCCTGAATCTCCTGCAAAAGACGGCTTTTGCCGGCATTGTTTGGGCCAACAAGAACAGTCAATCCTTCCGCTATGGATATGACTTCTCCGCTCGTAAGGGACACTTTGTTGATCTGGATGATCTTGGCCCGCCGGCCGCCGAGGCCCGGTCCGATGCCTTGCTGTGGGTTTTCGTCAATGGTCACTCGCCTATGATGCGGGCAGCGGCGTCCGCAGGTGCTGTTCGGAGTAGTCGCCACGCCGTGCCAATGAAACTCGCGCATCGAGACCGTCGAGAGAACGCGGACAAACGAATCCCAGCTGGCTGGACGTCGTTCAGACGTTTGGGCGAAGTGGCGAGGTCGGCGGCTGAGGGTCGAGACCGAGTGGGCCGATGTGTTGCTATGAGTGTTAGCAAGCTTAGGTAGAGCTCGCGTGAGGGAAATCAGCGGCATCAGATGGTAGGTCAATGCCGTTTTCCCTGGTCAGTTCCTCATGCCTAGATCTTGAAACCGGTAAGGCAGTGATGTCTTCGTGGGTTGGGTCCCATAACCTCCGCCCATCCGAGCGCCGAGCTTGATCTACTCGGCTTACGCCCGTAGTGGCTGAAGCCGTCGCCGTAGCGGAACCGGAGAGCGGGATGTCCCTACTCCGGATACCCCGACGTCACTGAAACGGAGTTGATCATCTAAGGCGAGGACTGGCGGCGTAGGCATCGACGGGTGGCTTATGCCGGCGTACGGTCGGGGTACGCGATGTACCCAATTCGGCGAGGTGTCTCATGGCGGATCAGCAACCCACCCCCGGCCAGCGTGTCGAGCGGCTTCGTCGAGCGGCCGGCCTCTCCCGTGAGCAGCTCGCCGGCCTCGCCGGACTGTCGCCGACCACCATCAAGTTCGTGGAGAACGGGCGTCGGAGCCTGACGTTGCGGGCCGCCCAACAGGTCGCACCGCACCTCGGCGTGCGTGACCTTGGTGATCTGTTCGGGCCGCAGGTGACCCTGTCCCTGGATGGGCGTCCCAGTCATCCCGCGATCGGAGATGTCCGTCGGGCGTTGACCGCCTGGCACATTTCGATCTCTGGTGAACCGGAGTCCCCCGACTATCTGCGCGGCGCTGTCGACTCCGCGTGGCAGACCTGGCACACCTCTCGACATCAGCGCACCGAGGTGAGCGTCATCCTGCCCGGTCTGCTCGACGCCACTCAGCGAGCGGCCCGGCTGCACACCGGCGAGGATCGGCGCGACAGTCTCGCTCTGCTCGCCCAGGCGCATCACCTCGCGCAGGCTTACCTTGCCTGGCACGGTGACCGCGAGCTGTGTTGGCTGACCGTCGACCGCGGTATGACGGCGGCCCTCGATGCTGACGACCCCCTCGCCATCGCCCAGTCCACCTGGTACGCGGCGCATCTGTTGCGCGCCGTCGGCCGGGGTGACGAGGCGTTGGAGCGCTTGCGGGAGGCTCGCGATCTGATCGAGCCCCGAGTTGCCGATGGTGGCAGCGAGTGGGCCGAGATGCTGGCCGACCTGCATCTTTGCACCGCGTTGACGCGGGCTCGTACCGGTGACCAGGGCGCCTGGTCCGACTGGGATGCCGCTCGTCGGGTGGTCGAGCAGGCCCTGCCGACCGGTTTCGTCGGCCTTCGCACCCGGGTGTCGCGGCCGTTGGTCGACGTGTACGCGGTGATGTGCGCGGTCGACCTGGGCGATCCTGACGAGGCGCAACGGCGGGCGCACTCGCTCGACCCGGCGTCGATCCCGTCGACTGAACGGCGGGGCCGGCACTACGTGGAGTTGGCTCGGTCTGCCGACCTGGAGGGGGCGCAAGAGGCGACGCTTCACCTGTTGGGCCTCGCGGAGTCCACCTCTCCCGAGACGGTCCGATACTCACCAGCGGCTCAGGAGTTGGCAGGCCGGCTGGCCCGGGAGGCACCGGCGGCCATCCGCGCCCAGGCGATCCAGTTGGAGAGCAGGATCGCGGTGCCAGAGCTGTAGGGGTACCTCCTGTCGCTGGGTACGCCGCGTACCCTGCACGCCCCCCGCCGCTGCCTAGCGTGTTCTCACGATTGCAGCGGGTGTGCGGCATCGCCCCCGATTGGGGGTGATGGCCTGCCGCCTCTGAGACGGGAGGGCACGCGATGATGTGGCCGTTCAACCTGCTCCGCCGGCAAGCTAGGCGCCTGGGGGCTTCTGCACCGCTCGGTGCTACCGGTCCGGCGATCCAACGCGCAGAGCAGGAAGCTGCCCGGGAACGGTTGTTGGCTGAAGCTCGGCGTCACTCCGCCGGCATTGGCGACGGCGGTGCCGGCCGATGTTGGGCGAGATCCCCACCACGATCAGAGCGGCTGTGGATGCCCGATCGGCACAGGGCCAACGCGCTGCCGCTGTCTTGGCGAGCCGCCTCGCCGACCAGCACATCCCGCGCCGGCCCGAGTGGACCTGCCGTAGCTGCGAGCAGGACACGCCGTGGCCCTGCGCTCCGGCCCGAGTCCGACTGTCTGAGGCGTACGGCCGGGACCGGATCGGGCTGTCCATGTACCTGGGCAGTCTGCACGCGGTGGTGGTCACGGAGTTGCCCGCCGTCCCTGCGGGTGAACTGTTCGAGCGCTTTGTTGGGTGGGCGCGTTGAGCAGCGCGATCACTCCGGAGCGCTCTGTGACGCGCCGCCTGTCGCGGATCGCTTGGTCCACGCCTCGTAGCTGAGGAGTGCGACGAGGAACGCGGTGAGCAGGGCGAGGGCGGCCAGGCCGGGCAGGTAACGGCCGACGGGTAGCAACAGCAGTGCCAGTCCGGGCGCCACATACTGCTCGGGCCGTACGCACCGGACGATGAGACTCAGGAACGTCGCCCGGCCCGCGAGGTACAGGGCGGTCCCGCCGAACAGCGCGATGGCCGGGATCCAGTTCAAAGCGGCGTGCGACTCCTCATGGGCCAGGGCGGCGAGCACCTCCTCGACTCCCAGCGCCACGTAGACGGTCCCGGCGAGCAGCGGGAGGTGGGCGACGCTGTACGCGTTGCCGGCCACGAGGCCCCGCCGTAGGCCGGACTCCATCGTCAGTGCCTTTCCGGCGTTCGCCGCGCTCGCGGAGTACAACCAGTACAGGCACACGGTGACGGCGAGGGTGAGCAGCGCCGCCACCAGGGTTGGCGGGTGGATCATCTGGGTTCCGACCCCGGCGCCGACCGAGATCAGGGATTCGCCGAGCGCGATGATCACCACTAGGCCGTGCCGCTCCACGAAGTGGCCGGGACTGCGTACCGGCCACCCGCTCACCAGCAGGGCGAACACCCCGCCGCTCATGTCGATGAGGAGCGCCGCGGCCCAGAGCAGGATCTGCGCGGTGCCGCCGAGCACGGCCCCGAGGACGAGGGGAATCCAGGACAGCGCGGTGGTGAGGGCGTAGAGGCGAACTGTCCTGCGCAGCCGGGGGTCGTCGGCCGCCGCCCAGTGGAAGAGGGCGGTGTCCACTACCCGCACCACGACGTACGCCAGCACCAGGATCAGCCGCGGTTTCGTCGTGTGCGGGCCGGTCTGCCAGGTCTCGGGGATGATCAGCGCGATGAGGAAGACGGCGGCCATCGCCACGGTGACGCCGGCCCGGGTCAGCCCGACGTCGAGCCGGACGTAGTTGCCCAACCAGGCGTAGACCAACCAGGAGTTCCACAGCAGCATGAGGACGAGCAGTCCCTGCGCCAGGATCACCGACGAGGGCCGTTCGGTCATGAACGTGGTGATCCGGATGAGACCGAAGACCAGCACCAGGTCGAAGAAGACCTCGAACAGCGTCGGTCGGTGTGTCTCCGTCGTGACTACCGGCCGCGACTGGAAGATCCGCCCCATCGGGTCATCTTCATCGGTTGCCCGGTGACGGGTCCGGCACCCGGCAGCGCGGTCACTCCGGCGGGTCTGTGGTCCTCCGGTCCTCGCGGATGGTTTCTTCGGCCAGTCGTTCGACAGCGCGTCGGCGTTCCCGGGCGAGCGACTGCTCGTCCGGTTTGCGGAGCGCGGTGACGACGGCGACCAGGAAGTCGCGCCAGATGTTCAAGAATTTCCCCCGTGAACGTTGCGACATTGATCATATCCGCGCTGGCGGTGCCCGGACAGCGCCCAACCGGTCGTCGGCGGCCCCGGAACGGGGTAAGAAGGGGCTGATATCTCCGCACACCGGAAGGACGCGTTCTGATGACCCTGGAACGACCGATCGCCCCGGACCCGTACGAGCTGCTGCCGACGCTGCCTTCGTTCACGCTGACAAGTGACGACGTGCAGAACGGTGAGCCGATGGAGGCCCGGCACGCGCATGGCAGCACCGGGGGTGACAACGTCTCGCCGCAGCTGACCTGGTCGGATTTCCCCGCTGAGACGAAGAGCTTCGCGGTGACCTGCTACGACCCCGACGCACCGACCGGCAGCGGTTTCTGGCACTGGGTGCTCGTGAACGTGCCGGTCGAGGTCACGCAGTTGCCAAGCGGCGTCGGTGGCGCCGCCGGCGCGGACCTCGGTGGGGCGTTCTCGGTCCGCAACGACTACGGCGAGCAGGGTTACGGCGGTGCGGCGCCGCCGGCCGGCGACCGCCCGCACCGGTACGTCTTCGCGGTGCACGCCGTGGACGTCGACCGGCTGGACCTGACTCCGGACGCCAGCCCCGCCTACGTCGGCTTCAACCTCACGTTCCACACCCTGGCCCGAGCGGTGATCCGCCCGACCTACCAGATCAAGGAGTGATCCGTACCCCGCGATCTTGCGCTTGACCATGAGGGTGAGTGCAGGATCGCGGGGTGGGCGGGTCAGGACGGGACGCGGGCCACCGCGAAGACCGACTGGCCGAACGGGGGGCGGACGAGCTGCTCGGCGGCCTTGGTGGCGGGCAGGACCACCGTGTCGTACACCTTGACCATCGGGCCCTCCTTCGGCATCAGCCGGAAGACCTTGGTGGCCATGAAGTAGCCGATCAGCCCCAGCGCGTTGGCGTAGTGGATCTTCTCGACGGTCAGGCCGGCCTCGGTCATCGCCGCGTGCAGGGTCTTCTTCGTGTAGCGGCGGACGTGCCCGGTGGCGATGTCGGCCGGACCCATCGCGAACTGGAAGGCCGGCACGATGATGACCACGGCGCCGCCGGGTCGGACCAGGTCGCGCATGCTGCTCAGCGCGCCCACGTGGTCCTCAATGTGCTCCAGGACGTTGTACGAGACGGCGGCGCTGTAGTGGCCCCGATCGTTGTGCGGGAGCAGCATCTGCCGGACGTCGATGTTCGGCCGGTCGGCGAGGCGCTCCTTGAGCTGCACCAGACGGTCCGGGTCGGCCTCGGTCGCGGTGAACCGGGGCAGCAGCTCGGACCACTCCAGCGCGTAGTCACCGAGGCCGCTGCCGATCTCGATCGGGTCGTCGCCGAGGTACGGCACGGCCAGCTCGATGAACCAGCGACGGTGGTTGACAGCGGTCGCCAGGCCTTCCAACACCTCGGACTGAACGCGCTGATCCCCAGTGATTTCTGCCATGCGTCGATTCCTCACGATATGAACTCGACCCGTGCCTGGACCGACAGAGTGAATCATCCGCTGAGACGGCAGAAGAATCGGGGCATCGGGGGTGGCCGAATTGTGGTCGGGGGTGGGTTCGTGATCGGCGGTCGGCGAACCCGGCACATAGTACGGCAGTACCCCGAAACATGTCACGGCAGCGCCATGCCCTGACTACCCTGTGAATTGTCATGACTACTCCTGAGCCGGACCCGCCCAGCGACAGCGACGGTCCGGTCGTCGCGCCGTCGGCGCAGGGGGAGCCGGGCCGCGCTCGGCCTTCCCGCAGGGGGAAGTGGGCCGATCTGGTCGCGGTGCTGAGCTTCGTGGCTCTCGGCTTGTGGGTTACCGCTCGACTCTGGTTGGACCCGGGCAGTGGCGTACGGGACAACCAGTCTGATCAGTCGCAGTTCGAATGGATGATGGCGCACGGTGCACGAGTCGTCACACAGTTTGCGTATCCGTTCCATTCCAATCAGATGAACGTCCCGGACGGCGTCAATCTGATGGCCAATACGTCCGTATTATCCATTTCGCTGCCACTGACACCCGTCACAGTGCTCCTGGGGCCGAGAGTGGCATTCCTGGTCTTTCTCACCGTCGGCATGATTGCCACCGCCACCGCCTGGTATTTCCTGCTCTCCCGCGTCCTGATCGGCAGCCGCGGGCCGGCGTGGCTGGGTGGTGCCTTCTGCGCGTTCGCGCCGGCAATGGTGTCGCACGCCAACGGGCACCCGAACATCGTGTCGCAGTTCGTCGTCCCGTTGATCATCTGGCGGACCCTGCGGCTCGGCGAACCGGGCCGCTGGCTGCGCAACGGGGTCCTTCTCGCGCTCGTGATCGTCTGGCAGGCGTTCCTCAACCTGGAGATCCTGCTGATGACCGCGATCGGGCTCGGCCTGGTCATCGGCGTGCTCGCCCTCGGTCGTGCCGAGCTACGCTCGCGGGCCCCGTCCTTCCTCGCCGGCCTCGCCGTCGCCGCCGGGCTCGCCGCGCTGCTGCTCGCGTACCCCCTGTACGTGCAGTTCTTCGGACCGGACGCGTACTCCGGGCTGTCCCGGCTGATCCGCGGCTATTCCAGCGACCTGGCGTCGTTCGTCGCGTACTCCCGGGAGTCACTCGCCGGTAGCTCGCGCACCGCCGCGGGCCTGGCCAAGAACCCGACCGAGGAGAACAGCTTCTTCGGCTGGGCGCTGGTGGTGCTGGTGATCGCCCTGCTCTGGTGGCTGCGGCGCTCGGTCGTGGTGCTCGCGCTGGCCGCGCTCGCGCTGCTCTTCGCGGTGCTCTCGCTGGGCCGGGAGGTCCGCTTCGACAACCGGGGTACGGGGGTGCCAGGCCCCTGGGCGGCGCTGGAGAACCTGCCGATCCTGCACTCGGTGGTGCCGACCCGGTGGGCGTTGGCGATCACCCCGATCATCGGGCTGCTCCTCGCCTACGGCGCCGAACGTGCCCGGGAACTGGCCGGCTCGCACCCGGTCGCCAGGGGGCAGGTCCGCTTCGTCACCGCAACAGTGCTCACGATGGCCCTGTTGCCGATCGTCCCCACTCCGCTCCCCGTGGTCCACCTCGATCCGGTCCCCACGTTCGTGACAAGTGGGGCCTGGCGGCCGTACGTGACCGGTGGGCGCAGCGTGGTGGCCCTGCCGTTGCCGGACAGCACCTACGCGGAGCCGCTGCGGTGGGCGGCGGAGACCCGGCTGGACATGCCGCTGGCCCGTGGTTACTTCCTCGGCCCGGACACCCGCCCGAGCGCCGATCCCCCGAGCGTCGCGTTGTTCGGTGCGCCGCCCCGCCCCACCAGCAGCTTCTTCGCCACCATCCGGCGTACCGGGGCGGTGCCGCCGATCACCCCGCAGGCACGGGTCCGAGCGGTCGACGACCTGCGCTTCTGGCGGGCCGGGGTGGTCATTCTCGGGCCGCACGAGCCCGAGCACGAGACCGCGCTGCGTCGGGGAATGACCGAGCTGACCGGGATCCAGCCGGTCCACACCGGGGGTGTGTGGGTGTGGGACGTCCGGTCGTTTACCGACTGACCCGACGGTGGGTTAACGGACGCAGCAGCCCTGGCAGACCTTGGGACGGGGCAGGGTGAAGGCGAGGCAGCAGGTACGCCGCTGCACGCTCGGCTCACCGGTCGGCCCCGGCACCAGCTCGATCAGGTCGGCCAGGTCGAGTGCGCCGAGCAGGGTGTCGATGCTCTGCACCGTCGAGCCGGGCAGACCGTCCGCGGCCCGCAGGATGCCGTGCGCGATGCCGGAGGCGACCGAGCCGAGCAGCGTCCGGGTGCCCACCCGGACCTCCGACTGGATCGCCGTGATGAGCGGCGCCAGGTGGGCGTCGAGCAGGGACGCGCGCAGCGCGGCCAGCAGCTCCGCCTCGTCGGCGACGACCCGCACCTCCGGCAGGGCGGCGAGCGCCAGCGGATCGTTCGGCAGCACCGCCACGGTGGTCCGACGACGCAGGCCCATGGTGAGCAGCGGCCGATGGTCCTCGAAGTGGATCAGCACGTCGGTCGGATCGACAAGCGGCACCCGCCGGGCCGAGGCCCAGCCGAGCACGACCGGCAGCGCCGTCCAGTAGCTGTACGACTTCCAGGCCAGCGCCGCGCACGCGTGCGGGGTGCCACCCCAGCGGACGGCGGCGCCGCGCAGCAGCTCCGGCAGCCGACTGCCGTCGATCAGGGTGCTGGCGGGCACCCAGCCGAACTCGTCGTCGACCACCAGGCCCCGGGCGAGCCCGGGAACGTCGTCGGTGCCGAACATGGCCCGGAGCGCCGCGGTGACGGGGGCGAGTGGCGTGGCGACGGTGTCCCGCCTCGGCATCACCGCTGTCACCTGAGTCATCCCCCGTCCACGTGACCGGGGAGGTGCCCCGGCGGACGACAGCTGCCGTCCTGAGCTAAGGCTAGCCTAACCAGACTCGCGGGTCTAAGGGAAGCCTCACCTTGGTCTGACAGGGAGGCCCAGGTCACCGGCGTTCGGTGCGAGCAGCGCTCCGCGTTCCGCCTACTACCCGCCGTGTGTGCCGAGAAACGGCACCGCACGATCGACGGCTGTCGGTGGATTGTCAAGCAGTGTGTCGAAAAGATGCCAGTTGCGTGTGTGCTCACGCACAGAACGTGAAACTTAATACCCCGGCCGTGAGGAAGCCGATGACGACCTCACCCCTCGAACGGGCTGCCGACTCCTTCGCGGCCGAACTCGCCCGGCAACGGACCGGGCGCGGGCTGTCCAAGAAACAACTGGCCGTTCTCATGGGGTTCGACCCGTCCTACGTGAGCCACGTCGAAGGGCGCCGACACCGCCCGACCGAGGACTTCGCCCGCCGGGCCGAGGCCGTCCTGGAAGCCAACGGCGCGATCTGGCAGCGCTTCCGGGAGTACGACGACCTGCGGCACACCCGCGCGGGTCAGTCGTACCGCGAATCCCACCTGCCCGGACAGTGGCTGCCGCCCGGCACCGGCCTCGTCGTGGAACGGGAACTCGCCACGCTCACCCACTCCGACGACGGTTACCGGTGCATGATCCGCCGGGAGCTGTACAACGCCGGGACCGAGCCGGTCACCCGTTACCTGATCCGGGTCGCCGTCGACCGCTACCCGAACGATCCGGGCCGCTCCAACCGGCACCACCGCGAGCACCAACTCACGTTCGCCGAGCTGCAACTACAGGCCCGCCGAGACGACGGCAGCGGCGACCCGGAGCCGATGCACTGGCGAGCCAAACACGATCGGGACGCGTTCAAGGAAATCTGGCTGCTCTTCGAGAACGGGGAACGGCGCTTCCCGCTCTATCCGGGCG
The DNA here is from genome assembly GCF_040607915.1 of Micromonospora sp. NPDC005215. Classification (NCBI taxonomy): domain Bacteria; kingdom Bacillati; phylum Actinomycetota; class Actinomycetes; order Micromonosporales; family Micromonosporaceae; genus Micromonospora; species Micromonospora sp. NPDC005215. The sequence continues at coordinate 84,987 of NZ_JBEXHQ010000027.1, forward strand.
ACCGGGCCACCATCGAGTACGCGTACAGCGTCGGGCACGAGAAGTGGGGCCCCTGGTTCCAGCGGGCCGTCCGGCTACCCACCCGACAGCTCGCCGTACGGCTGGACCTGCCCGCGGCGCTCGACCCGCAGGTCTGGGGCGAGGAAACCTCGCTCTCCGCGGAGGAGGGCCCGCTGCGGACGGCACCGCAGCGCCACGACGAGGGTGACCGGGCGATCTACGAATGGCAGACCGAGGACCCGCCGCTGAACGCCCGCTACCGGATGCAGTGGCGCTTCCGCGCCCGACCCGATATCGAACCGGACAACGGCCCCGGCGGTGTCCGGGTGCGCCCCAGCGACCGGATGCGCGGCCTCGGCATCGTGCAGCGCGGCGACGACCTGCTCCGCCAGCGCGCCCGCCCGTTCGACCTGCCGGGGGAGGAGCCGGTCGCGCGGGACGTGGTCGACCGGCTCACCACGGCCCTGGCCCGACTCGACGAACTGCACCCGTTCAACAAGGGGGTGGGCGTCGCCGCCCCGCAGCTCGGCATCGGCCGGGCGGCGGCCGTGGTGCGGCCCCCCGACCGGTCGGCAGAACCCGTCGTGCTGCTCAACCCCCGGGTGGTCGACGCCGACCCGGACACCGACGAGCAGTACGAGGGTTGCCTGTCCTTCTTCGATCACCGAGGTCTGGTGCCCCGACCGCTGCGGCTGGACGTGGAACATGCCCAGTGGGACGGCAGCCGGATCATCACCTCGTTCGAGTTCGGCATGGCTCGCCTTGTCGCACACGAGATCGACCACCTGGAGGGCCGCCTCTACGTCGACCTGATGGCACCGGGCGTGCCGCTGGTGCCGGTCGAGGAATACCGCGAGACCGGGCACCCCTGGCGCTACTGACAGGTGAGGGACCGGGGCGCGTGCCCCAGGGGGCGGGGGCACGCGCCCCGGTGTGGGGGGAGGAACGTCTAGAGGTCACCGAAGGTGTCGTAGCGGATGTGCGGCGGCGGCACCTCGTCCGCGGCGAGCACCCGCAGCGTGGACCGGACCATCCGGGCCGAGCCGGAGACGTAGCAGTCGTGCGCGGTCCACGGGCCGAACCGGGCCACCACATCCGGGACGTCGCCCAGCTCACCGTCGAAGTTCGGGTCGTCGCTGCACGCCGCGGTGACCGACAACCACGGGTGTACGGCGACCAACTCCTCCAACCCGGCCAGGCCGTACAGGTCCGCTGCCTCCCGGGCACCGTAGAAGACGTGCACCCACCGGGTGCGGTTGTAGGTGGCGAGATCCTCCACCAGCGCCTTGATCGGTGCCAGGCCGACCCCGCCGGCCACACAGAGGATGTCCCGTTCCGAGGAGCGGTCCAGGGTCATCGACCCCATCGGCGCCGCCAGGCGGAGCAGGTCACCCGGCCGCACCCGACGCACCAACGCACCGGACACCCAACCGGCTCCCGGCGACCGGACGTGGAACTCCAGCACGTTGTCGTCGTTCGGGGCGTTCGCCACCGAGTAGTTCCGCCACTCCCGGGGGTGGTGGCGCGGCACCTCCAGGCTGACGTACTGCCCGGCCTGCCAACGCAGTGGATGCTGCAACGCCTGGCAGGTCAACACGGCGGTGTCCGGGCCGTAACGCTTGTGGGTCAGCACCTCGGCGTGCCAGAACGGCGGGCCGTCGTCCTCCGCCGCCCCGGCCACCATCAGGGCGGCGACCGCCTCGTACGCCTCCCGCCACGCCTGGTCGTACTCCAGGTTCCAGCCGTCGCCGGCGATGCGGCGCAGCGCGTCCAGCAGCGCGGTGCCCATCGTGGCGTAGTGCCGATCGTCGACGTGGTACTTCCGGTGGTCGCGGCCCAGTGCCCGGAGGAACTCGGCGAAGCTCTCCGGGTCGTCGACCGTGTGGATCGCTGTGATGATCGCTTCCAGCAGCCGGTCGCCCTGGCCGGTCATCTGCACCGGGAAGAGGTGCCGCAGGGCGGGGTCGAGCAGGAACATCCGGGCGTAGAAGTGGTCGGTCAGTCGGGCCCGATCGTCCTCGACCAAGGTCCAGCTCTCCTTCAGCAACCGTGCGAGGTTGTCCACGGGGCGCTCCTCCTCCAGTCGACAGCGGATCGGGCGCCCATAGAATCTCCACGGAGAGTGTCGACCGGTCGCACAGAATGTGCGATCGGCTCATGCTGGCCGGTCGCCCGTGCCACCGCTGTAGCTCGTCGGGCAGAGTGGTGCGGTGACCGTTGAGCTGACCCGCCCGGTGTCCCGCCGTCTGCTGGGCACCGAAACGCTGCTGGTCCTCGGCCTGTCCCTGGGCCAGTCGGCGGTCTACGCGGTGGTCTCGATCATCGCGAAGCTGACCGCCGAGGGTCCGCTCTCCAAACAGACCGCCTCGCTGAACACGTCAGCATCGACCCGGCCCTGGCTGGACCTCACCTACCAGCTCCTCGGCATCGTGTTCGCGCTGCTGCCGGTGCTGCTCGCCGTACACCTGCTCAGCCGTGACCCCGGCGACCCGGCGCGGACCCTCGGCGTGGACGCCCGGCGGCCCGGCCAGGATCTGGCCCGCGGCGCCGGTCTGGCCGCGCTGATCGGCCTGCCCGGACTGGCCCTGTTCTTCGTCGCGGCCCAGCTCGGCCTCAACGCCACGCTGGTGCCGGCCGCGCTGCCGTCGGTCTGGTGGGCGGTCCCCGTGCTGATCCTCGCCGCCGTGCAGAACGCCGTGCTGGAAGAGGTGATCGTGGTCGGCTACCTGGTCACCCGGCTGCGCCAGCTCCAGTGGCGGCTCGCCGCGATCATCGCGGCCAGTGCGCTGCTGCGCGGCTCGTACCACCTCTACCAGGGCTTCGGCGCGTTCGTCGGCAACGCGGTGATGGGCGTGATCTTCAGCCTCTTCTACCTGCGTACCCGGCGGGTGCTGCCGCTGATCATCGCGCACACCCTGCTCGACGTTGTCGCCTTCGTCGGCTACGCGTCGCTGCCCCGGGAGTGGTTCGACTGGCTCTGACGGATCAGCGCCGGTAGACGGCCACCGTTCGAGCGGCGAGCCGGTCGGTCGCCGCCGCGTCGCCCAGCGCCGCCGCCAGCACCGCCGCGCCCGGCAACAGCCGAGCCGCCAGCCGCAACGCCACCCAACCGCCGGCCTGCGCGGTGAGCGGCGCGGCCAACCGCCGAGCCGCCTCCGCCGCCCGCGGCCAGGCGCCCTCGACCGCATCGCCCGCCGTCTGTGCGGCAGTCAGGGCCTCCCGCGCGCTCGCCGCGTCCGGATGCACCTGGGTCAGCACCAGCAGCTCGACGGCCCGGTCGGGATCCGCCGGATCCTTGCCGTACACCGCCGCCAGGTGCAACACCAGGTTCGCCTGCGTCCACAACACCGAGGCCAACTCGGCGAGCGGCGCGAAGAAACCAGCCAACGCCGCGGTCGCCCCGCCCGCGCCCGCCGCCCGCACATACCGCCGGGTCACCAACCGGGCCAGGCCGTCCGCCGGCGCGTCCGGATACCGGTCGCGCAGCCGCGCGGTCCACTCGGCCGCGCCGGGTCCGAGCGACCGCACCGCAGCCAGCGCCAGCAACTCCGGCGCGAAGCCCGGGTGATCGAGCACGCGCGCGGCGACCGCCCGCAGCTCCAATTCCGGGGTACGCCCCGAAGCCGGCACCGGGTTGCTGAGCTGCGCTCGGGCCTGCGGTGCTGGGGTGACTTCCTCGGAGGCGGCGTTCCGGCGTGGGGTCCCCGCGCGCTCGGCCGTCGAGGCAGCTCGCCTGGCCGGGACGGTGGGTTGGGTGGCCGGGCTGGCCGCCTTCTCAGTAGGTGGGGCCTTCTTGGTGGGGGCTGCTCTCCTGGCCGGCGCGGCTTTCTTGGCCGGCGCGGCTTTTTTGGCCGGCGCGATCGTCGTGCTGGTCGGGGTTGGCACCTGGCTGGTCGGGCTGTCCGTTGTGCTGGCCGGGCTGTCCGTTGTGCTGGTCGGGCTGTCCGTCGTGCTGGTCGCAGCGGGTATGGCCGGGGCTGTGGCGCTCGGTTTCGCGGCCTTCCCGGCGCTGGCCTTCCCGGCGGTGGCCTTTCGAGGGGTGGCCTTACGAGGGGTGGCCTTACGAGGGGTGGCGCGAGCCGTCGGCGTGCGTGTCGACGCTGCGGTGGGTGGTTGCGGGTCGCCTTCGGGTGCATCGGCCTGCTCGGTGGCCGGTGCGGGCTCCTCGGGTGGGCCGGTCCGGATGGAGGCGGGTGCGGGCTCCTCCGACGGGCCGGCCTGGTCGACGGCGGGTGCGGCCTTCTCGGGTGCGTCGGCCTGGTCGGCGGCGGGTGCGGCCTTTTTGGGGGGACCAGCCTGGTCGGGGGCGGCGACCTTCTTGGAAGGGGCGGCCGGGTTGACGGCGGGTGCGGCGTCGTCGGGTGGGGCGCTCGGCGAGGGTTTCGAGCGGACCGGCTGCCGAGGCAGCGGGCGGTCCGGCTCCGGAGGCTGGAAGATCACCGCCGGGGCGGCCTTGGCCCGTCGAGGACGCGGGCTCGCCGGAGCGGCTGGCGGGGGTGGCGCCGTCTCCCCGGGCTGCTCGGCGGCGGTCGGCGGTGTGAAGGTGGGCCGCGGGGAGCGCCGGCGCGCTCTTTCAGCAGGCTCTCGACGGGTCGACTCGCTGGGCGGCTGCTCCTGCATATCGATGGAGCGTAGTCCCGATCACGCCGCCGCACAGCGCTGAAACACGGGGGCGGGCGGCCCCTGGTCGGCGTACCCCGGAAGTCGTTTTGCTCCCGGCGGGTGGCGACCTGTATTCTCGGGCGCGGTGGTCTGCGGATCACCGGGGAGACTTCGCCTAGTCTGGTCTATGGCGCCGCACTGCTAATGCGGTTGGGGTCTTAAAGCCCCTCCCGGGTTCGAATCCCGGAGTCTCCGCGCGAAAGCCGGGTGTGTAGACTGGCTGAGCACGAGCGCCCGTAGCTCAATGGATAGAGCATCTGACTACGGATCAGAAGGTTAGGGGTTCGAGTCCCTTCGGGCGCACAAGATCAAACAACGTCTGGCCTGCGGAAACGCGGTCAGGCGTTTCTTGTTGATCGTCCTGCTTGGACAGTGGGTGTCATGTGGGCGCCGTCACTTTCTGTAATCATGCTTAGGTTGCATAGGTGTTGACCTGCTCTTTTGTGGTGTGGTAACCGCTGCTTTGCGGGTGGTGTGCTTATTTTTTCTGGGGTTGGGGCGGTTGCTCTGGCCCCTCTTCCTGATCTTTTCGCGGGTGCGGCGGGCTGCGGCGAGGACCAGTCGAGCGGTGGCCTCGGCGCACTTGCACTGGGCATATGGCAGGACGCTGGTGACGATGCTGGCGTGGCCGAGTAGGTCTTGAACGGTTTTGAGGTCGGCACCGGCTTGGTGAGCGAGGGATGCGGCGCCGTGGCGGAGGTCGTGCAGGCGGATCGGTGGGATGTCGGCTCGCTTGACGAGTCGGGTGAAGTGCCGCGTCGCGTATTCGGGGTGCAGCCGGCCTGCCGTCGGGGCGGATGAACACGTAACCGCTGTCGTAGCAGGCTCTGCCTGCCGTCTCGCGTGCGGCTTGTTGCTGACGTTGTCGGCGTAGGTGCTCGCGGAGCACGGCCATCTGCGCAACCTGGCCGGGATGGTCGGCATCGGCCTGCTGTGCGCGGCCCTGCTCGGCGGCGCGCTGGCCTGGGCCGGCCCTGCCGCCTATCTCATGATCGCCCTCTCGCGTTGTACACGCAGTGGCACGGACCGGCGGTGACCACGCCATGGATGTGGCCGGCTCGACCGCCGTACGACGTCGGCGCCGCACTCTGCGCCGGCCTGGTGTTCGTCGCCGGAGTGGTGCTCATCGCCGTGCGCGGAGCCCGTGACAGCGGCACCGGCTGAGCGCGCCGATCACGGGTACGACGGAGCTCAGCGGTACACCCTGCCGATGACGATGTTGAACGGGATCACCGGCCCGGAGACCGCACGCAGCGAGACGGCGGGGGAGTTGCACCACCCCTCCGTCTCTCAGCGATCCCAAGCCCGATGCGGCTGAATCACCGTCCACGTCGCCACGATGCCCCGGTGGCGTCTGCCGGCACCGCCGAGCAGGGCGCCCGGAACAGTTGGGCGAACACTTGCTTCGACGCCACCACAGCCGTCGTCCGCTCTTTCGAGGCGGCGGCCGCGGGCAGGGGCGGTGCGGGCGCCCGTCTGTCGCGCCGCCCGGGCGGTCCGATGGCCTTGCGGGGGATTGTCATCGCGGTCCGGTTACTCGACACATCGTGCAGGGTCAGCGCGGTCGAGCGGAGGGGACGCGGGTGCGGTTGCGCTGCTGGTGGCGCCCGAGCGCGACTGCCACGACGGCGAGGCCGGCGATGGCTGCCGCGGCGAGGATGTCGCCTGGATAGTGCACGCCAACCCATACCCGTGCGATGCCGACGGTCAGCGCCGCGGCGGCCAGGATGACGCCCCATCGGTGGTTCAGGAAGGCGTAGACGCCGAAGGCCAGCGTGAACGCCGCGGTGGCATGGTCGCTGGGCAGTGACACTCCCGGGTCGTGGGGGATCAGTTGGTGGACGTGATGGCTCTGGAACGGGCGTAGCTGGTTGTTCAGGTGTGCCAGGACGGTAGCCGCGGCGAAGGCGAGGCACAGGGCGACGCCGAGTTCGAGCACCGGACGTATTCGTCGGCGGTGCAGTGCCACCGCAACCGGAACCGCGGAGGCCGCGATTATCAGGTAGAACAGCCAGGTCGCGGCGAATTCCATCACGTCATCCATGCTGTCGATCTGCCCGGCCGGGCCGTTGATCAGCTCGAACAATCGGTAGTTCACCCGTTCATCCTGCCGAGCGGGTGATAAGAATTCGCTGAAAGCGGGTCATCCGGGCGGGTTCGGGCGGCGTAGTAGCCCGTTGGACACCAGTTCGATGGTCACGGCCACGGCGATCGCCTCGACGGCCAACAGCGCCACCAGGACCAGCAGTTGGGTTGCTCCGGCTTGAACGGGTGGGCCGCCGCCCAGCAGCACGCCGACGAAGGCACCGGGAAGCGTGACCAGACCCACGGTGCGAGTTTGATCCAGCGCGGGCACCAGCGCCCGCCCCGCGCTGGGCCGGCAGATTTCGAGAGCCGCCTCGCGAGGCAGGAAGCCCAATGCCAGGGCCGCCTCGTACTCGCCGTGCCGGTCGCGTAGTTCGTCCAGCGCGCGGCGGCCCGCCAGCGAGGTGGCGGTCATCGCCCCGCCGATGAGGATCCCGGCGATGGGCACGACCGCGACTTCGGTCAGCGGTACGGTGCCGGACGCCACGACGAGGACGCAGATCGGGAGCGCCCCGAGCGCAATGGGCGCGAGCACCGGCCAGCCGAGGCGAAGCGAGCTGACCCGGCGGGCGGAGGTGACCGCCGCGACCAGGACCATCAGCGTGATGAACCCGACGCTCGCCGACCACGAGCGCAGGACGGCGGCTATCAGCAGCGCGACGGCGCCCAGTTGCAGCACGGCGCGGGCCGACGCGGTCGCGATGCCGCGGCCGCTGCCCAATCGGCCGATCCACACCGTTACCACCGCGACGAGGACAAGAGCGGCCAGCACGACCGCGAACACCGGACCGACCGAGACCGCACCCTGATCCACCCGCACAGTGAAGCAGCCCGACTTGACAACTCCCACAGCCTGTAGGAGTTTGGCGATAGTAGGTAAGGCTTACCAATCTGAGGGGTGCGAGTGGGCGCGGTCTTCATCGCCAGCTATCTCATCGGTCTGCGCGACGGCCTGGAGGCGGCGCTCGTCGTCGCGATTCTGCTCACCGTCCTGGCCCGTTCCTCACGCCGTGACGGGCGGGCGCCGTTGTGGTGGGGCGTGGGGCTGGCCGTGCTGGTCGCCGGCGTGCTCGGCGCGGTGCTCACCTACGTCGCGACGTCACTGCTCGGCGGCGTGCGGCTGGAACTGTTCGAGGCGGTGACGTCCCTGGTCGCCGTAGCGATGGTCACCTGGATGATCTTCTGGATGCGGCGTAGCGCCCGCACCCTCAAGGCTGAGCTGACCGGCAGGCTCACCGAAGCGCTCGGCATGGGCCGGGCGGCGATAGCCTTGCTCGCTTTCGTCGCGGTCATCCGCGAGGGCGTCGAGATGGTGCTGCTGGTCTTCTCCGCCGCCCAAGCCGCCGCGCAGACCATCGCGCCGCTGCTCGGCATGATCGCCGGCGTGCTGTCCGCGGTGCTGCTCGGCTGGCTGATGAACAAGGCCGTCGCCCGGGTCAATCTTTCTCGGCTGTTCACTTGGACGGGTGTGCTGCTGATCCTGGTCGCCGCCGGCATCGCCAAGTACGCGGTGCACGGTTTCCAGGTCGCGGGCGCGCTGCCGGGCGCCGGGAACCTCGCCTACGACGTCTCCCACACGGTCGAACCGGCATCCTGGTACGCCACTCTGCTCGCCGCCACGGTCAATCTCACCCCGCGCGCCACCGTACTGGAGATCCTTACCTGGATCGGCTACGCCGTCGTTGTCCTCTTGGCGTTCTTCCGCCCGGCGCGCGCGGCGACGAGGTCAGTGCAGGAGCGTGAGGTCACGCAAGCCGAGGCGGCCGCGTGAGGGCCAGGGCCGCCCAGGCTGTCGCGGCGCTGATGAGCGCCGCCGTCGTGGTGGCCGGTTGCGGCGGCACGCCGAGCGCCTCCCGCACGGTTGTCGTCGGGGTCGCCGCCGATGACACGGCCTGCACTGCGGCCCCGGCGCAGGTGCGGGAGCTCTCTGATGCGATCAACGGCTTGGCCGAGCCGGTCAGCCGGCTCGCCGCCGCTGTCGGCCAGCGGTGACCTTCGGCCCGTCGCGAGCGAGCGCCGCGCGCAGCACCACCGCCGTGCCGGGGACCGTGACCAGCACGAACAGCCAGGCGCCGATGATGTCGCTGGGCCAGTGCACCACGAGCGCCACCCGGCTGACTCCGACGCTGAGCGCCCACCCGCCGGCGGCGACTGCCAGCAGGATCCGGCTGCGCCGCAGCCGCAGCAGCGGCCAACACACGACGAGCAGGATCAGCGCGGTGGCGGCGGACACCGTGCTGTGCCCGGACGGGAACGAGTAGCTCGACGCCGACGCGAGCTGGTCGACCGGACGGGCCCGGGCGACGACAGCGAGCACGACCAACCGCAGGCACACCGTGGTGGTCATCGCGACCGCGGCGAAGACGGCTTGGCGCCACCGGCCGAACACCAGCAGGATCACACAGCCCAGGGCGGTCAGCGGACCCAGGACCGCGGTGCTGCCGGTCACCGTGACAGCGGCCATGCTGGCTCGCCAGAGGGGATGGGCCATTGCCGCGGCGTACGCCGCGCTGCTGACCCAGGCGTCGAGACGCGGGACCGGCCCGGCCGAACCGGCCACCAGCAGAGCGAGCAGCACGAACGCCACAGTGGCCCAGCCGACGAGCAGTACAGCGGCGCGGGTCCCGGCGGGAGGAGGGTGCGACGAGCGCAGGGTCACGACGACGAGACTAGCTCCTACAACTAGTAGGTTGCTGATGTCGCCCTGGCGTTCGCCGTGGAGGTGTCGGGTTATTCTGGCGGCGGAGGTCGGTGACTGTGACGATCAAGGGCGGCCGGCGGCCGCCGGGCACCCTCGAGGCCGAGGTCATGGGGGTGTTGTGGGCCGCCGTCGAGCCGATGACGGCGACCGAGGTGCACGCCGCGATCGGCGCTGATCTCGCGTACAACACGGTGCAGACGATCATGATTCGGCTGCACGACAAGGGCCTCGTCGCGCGACGCCGAGCCGGCCGCGGGCACCTCTACTGGCCGGTCGAGGACGCCGCCACCGCGGCCGCCTCGCAGATGCGCGCGGCGCTGGCCGGCCGCCCCGACCGTCAGGCCGTGCTCCAGCAGTTCGCGGCCTCACTGGAAGAGGCCGACGCCGTCGCCCTGCGAGACCTCTTGGACGCCGCCCGGCGCCGACGACGCTCATGACGGTCACGGTCTACCTGCCGCTGCTGCTGGCTGTGGTGCTGGCCTGGTCGGCTCCCCGGATCGCCAAACGCGGTGGACCCGGCCCCGCCGCTCGCGGGCTGAGCGCGATCGCGGTCATCGCGGCCGCCTCGTCCACCTGGTCGCTCACGATGCTCGCGCTGACCGCGTTGGACGACCTGCCGCCGTTGGCCGCCCTGGACGAGCACCCGAGCATGGAGCTGCCAGAGCCCGTACCGGGGCCGGTCGCGCTCGTCGCGGGACTCGCGCTGCTCCTCGGCGGCGTACGCTTGTTAATCGATCTGCGCCGTCGGCTGGTCACGCACCGGCAGTTGCGCGCGGCCGGCACGGCGGAGCACGGCCTGGTCGTTGCCGATTGGTCTGCGCCGCTGGCGGTCGCTGTGCCTGGTCGGCGGGGCCGCGAGGGTCACCTGCTGGTCACCACCGGGATGGTCCGGCTGCTCGACGCCGACGAGCGCCGGGTGGTCTTCGCCCACGAGCAGGCTCACCTGGCGCACCGTCACCACCGCCTCGTGGCCGCCACCGCGGCCGCGGCCGCACTGAATCCGCTGCTCGTACCGGTCCGTGAGACCGTCGCGTATCTGGTCGAGCGGTGGGCCGACGAGGACGCCGCCGCAGTCGTCGACGACCGCGATCTGACCGCTCAAGCCGTAGCCCGGGCCGCGCTGGCAACGGTCGGGGCCGGGCCGGGCGCCGCGCTCGGAATCAACGGCGGCGCCGCGCTGCACCGGGTGCGGGCACTCACCGAGCCCGCACCCGCACCGCGACGACGGCGGCTGATCGGCCCGGCCCTGCTCGGCGTTGGCTATCTCACGACCGTCACCGCGGCGACCGTCGAGTTCGTGGCCCTGGCCCGCGCCTGGCTTTGATTCCAGCGGGTCGGGTGCGGCGCTCAGACGTCGGCGTCTGAGCGTCGCTGCACCTGGGCGCGACGACGGCGTCCGAGCAGCAACTCGACGCCGATCGGGAGCACCGAGACGACCACGATGCCGATCAGGATGAGCTCGATGTTGTTCTTGACGAACGTCACCTGGCCCAGGAAGTAGCCGAGGACGGTGACCCCGCACCCCCACAGCGTGCCTCCGAGGACGTTGTAGACGAGGAACGTGCGGTAGTGCATGTGGCTCGCGCCGGCCACGATCGGCGTGAACGTCCGCACGATCGGCACGAACCGGGCCAGCACGATCGAGCGGGCGCCGTACCTGCCGAAGAAGTCCTGGGCCCTGGTCAGGTTTTCCTGCTTGAACAACCGGGAGTCGGGTCGCCGGAAAAGGGTGGGGCCGAGGCGTCGCCCGAAGAGGTAGCCGAACTGGTCGCCCGCGACCGCCGCGATCGACACCAGCAGGCACATCAGCCACAGCGACTGGTGCAGGTAGGTGCCGTCGGCCACGAGCAGGCCGGCGGTGAACAGCAGCGAGTCGCCGGGCAGGAAGAAGCCGATCAGCAGGCCGGACTCGGCGAAGACGATGGCCAGGATGCCGATCAGTCCGAAGGTGGAGATGAGCCACTCCGGGTTCAGGAACGACGGTCCCAGCGCAAGGGTGTTCGGTGCGGCCAGCATCTGTGCGACTTCTCCTCGACGGCGTGCCATTAAACCTACACGCCGTAGGTTTCAGGGTTGGGGATCGGCAGCCGGACCCGCAGCGCGGCGCCGTCGGTCAGCGCGTCCACGGTCACGGTCCCACCGAGCGCGACGACGATGTCGCGGGCGATCGGCAGCCCCAGCCCAGCGCCGCCGCCCTGCCGGGACCGGCTGTCGTCGAGCCGCACGAACCGGTCGAAGACGCGCTCCCGGTCAGCGGCGGCGATAGCGGGCCCGTCGTTGCCGACAACCACCTCGGCATGCGAGTCGTTGGTGGTGAGGCTGACGAAGACGGTGTGACGAGCGTGCCGCACGGCATTGTCGACCAGGTTGCGCAGCGCACGGTGCAACTGATCGGGATCCCCCACCACGCGCACCGGCTCGACTCCACCCTCGACGCGCAGGCCGGAATGCTCGACGGCGATGCGTTCACGCTCGGCGTAGACCAGATCGTCGAGGTCGACCTCGTCACGGCGCAGCCGCGCGGTTGAGTGCGGGTGACCTGACCCTCGACCCGGCCGAACACCGCGTCGCCGCGCCGGTCCGACAACCCACCGTTGACAACATCACTCGCCTCTCAATACGCTTAACATATTGGTTAAGTGAAGGAGGCTTCGGATGGCTGGCACCGACCAGCTCAGCGCGGTGTTCTCGGCACTGTCCGACCCGACCCGACGGGCGATCATCGCCGAGCTGGCCGAACGCGACGCCACGGTCACCGAACTCACCGCTCCTCTGTCGATCTCGATGCCAGCGGTGTCACGGCACCTGAAGGTGCTCGAGCGCGCCGCGCTCATCTCGCGGTCACGGTCGGGCAAGTGGCGCGCGAGCCACCTCGAATCTGCCCCGCTGCGCGAGGCGGCCGACTGGATCGAGCGCTACCGGCGGCTCTGGGACTCGGCCCTCACCCGCCTCGATGCCCACCTCGCCGCAGTGCAGGCCGCCGGACCGGCAACGGACCGGATGGTCGACGACCCCAGGGGGATCGAATGAAAACGGAAACTCCGCAGCTCGTCATCTCGCGTGTGTTCGACGCCCCGCGGGAGCTCGTCTACCGAGCCTTCACCGATCCCGACCACCTGGCGGCGTGGTGGGGCCCGACCGGCAACTCACTAGCGCGCGACGAGATCGAGTTCGACGTACGCCCCGGCGGCTTTCAACGGTGGATGGAGGTCAGGGCATCCGACCCCGGCCTTCGCGTGCACATCCACGTCGACCTCACCGACGTCGCCGACGGCGAACTACTCGAAGGCGTCATGCACGTCAGTGGCCGGCTGCAAGAGGGCATCGAGCCGTTCGAGACGAGACTGCGGGTCGAGTTCCACGACGAGGCTGACGGACGGACGCGACTGGAGAGCCGCCAGTGGCTCCCCGAACATCTGGCGCACCCCAGCGAGCAGGGTTGGCGCCAAGCATTCACCAAGCTGGACGCCACGTTGATGAATGTCCAGGCTGTTGCAGCTAATTATCGAAGCAGGTAACCACCGCTCCAACAAAGCGGGGGAAACTCACGTGTGCGCCGGCGTCGAGTTGAACGTCGCTGTTGTTGAGGCCGATGAGTTCGGACAGGCGCAGACCGGTCTGGACGGCCAGGGTTATCAGGGCGCGGTCTCGGCGGCCTTCCCAGCGGCGGCTGGCGTTCGGGGCGGCGAGCAGAGCGTCGACCTCCTCGGCGGTCAGGAAGGACACCGTGGTGTGCCGGCCGAAGCGCGCCGGACAAACCCGGCGCTGGTCGTATCCCGGGACGCGCGGAAAGGGCGCGGGAGCCTGTCCGCTCCCGCGTCCTGACCGTCAGCGTGCCCCTCGGCCGGCCGTCACGCGGCCTTCACGAAGGACTGTGCGGCCGATCCGTTGCAGTCCCAGATCTGCAGTCGCGCGCCGTCCGCTGTCGAGCCTTCCGGGGAGTCCAGGCACCTGTTGGAGTTCGGGTTGCGCAACCGGTTACCTTCCTGGACCCAGTTCTGTGCGCCGCCGCCGTTGCAGTCCCAGAGCTGCACCCTCGTGCCGTTGGCCGTACCCGCGCCGGTGACGTCGAGGCACCGGCCCAACGTCCGCAGGGTCTGGCCGTCCCAACTCCACTGCTGGTCCCTCGAAACAGAAGGCCCCTGGCACGTCCACAGCTGCACGGCCGCGCCATTGCCGCCCGTGTCGTTTCCGCCCACGTCCACGCATTTGCCGCCCGGCCCGTTGATCTGCGTCGCGGGTCCGCCCGTGGAAGGCGGCGTCGTGCCCCCGCCGTCCTGGTAGTAGCGCACGTAGTCGATCGATGCGGTGAGCGGGAACTGGCTCTGCACGGGGTTCTGTCCGGGGTACGTGCCGCCCAGCGCCAGGTTGAAGATGACGTGGAACGGCTTGCGGAACTCCTCCAAGGTCGCCGGTGTCGTGTCGATCACGTGCGTTTGCACACCGTCGATGTACCAGCGGATCTGCGCGGCCGTCCACTCGATCGCATAGACGTGGAAGGCCGCGGCGTTGTTGACGGCGGGGTTCGCGACGTAGTTGGCGTTCTGACCCGCTGTCCACGGGAACACGCCGGTCCGGAGATCCCAGAAGATGTTGTTCGTCACGGTCGCGTTCGCGTTCGCGTGTTCCATGATGTCGACCTCGCCGCAACTGGCCCAGTTGGTGGGCAGGCGGTCGTAGTAGGTCTGCGCTGGGTTGTAGGCGCTCGTGGACGTCTCGTCGCACGAGTCACCGAGCATCCAGAAAGCCGGCCACGAGCCGGCGGCGGTCGGGAGCGCCATGCGCGCCTCGATGCGGCCGTACTGGAAGGACCTCTTCGTGTCCGTCGTCATGCGGCACGACGTCTGGTAGAAGTTGCGGCCGTTGACCGTGATGGGCGTCGTGAGCCAGTTGGCGCGCATCACGAGGTTGCCGCCGGACTGCGTGCAGTTCTCGGGGCGGTACCACTCCCACTCGCCGTTGCCCCAGCCGTCGAAAGTATTGAGGCCGGGGTTGAGGCCGTTGCCGACGTTGTAGTTCCAGTTGGCGCTGCTGGGCGCGCCGGACCCGTTGAACTCGTCGGCCCACACGAGGTTCCACGCGGCGTGTGCGGGCTGCTGCTGGATGACCACGCTGCCGACCAGCGCAGTGACGGCCGCGGTGAGGAGGACCATGAGGCGCCGGCTGCTGCGTGACAGCGCTCGGTCCGCGAAACCTGCATTCCTGATCTTCATGTCGGGGAGCCTCGCCTTTCCATTGGGGATGACGGATCGACGCCATGCCCGGGGCGACCCCGCGGCCGGACACAGCGAGTGGGCGACGGACACTCCCGCCCGGGGCGACCGAGAGTGCTCTTCCTGGACAAGCAATGCGAGCCATCAATGCGTGAGAGCGCTCTCACGCTAACCACACGGCTCAATCGATGTCAATGGCTGATGAACGCCGTGTTGCCGGTACATTGCCAGCTGACAGTTGACTCAAGAGACGGTCATGGTGCTGGTGGCCGCGCCGTGGGCGATCAGGGTCGCGGCGAGGATCCAGAACCGGGTGTCGCGCATCGCGGCCTGGGCGGCGGCGCGCCGTTGGGCGTGCCCGGACCGCTGGGTGCTGGCAGGTGCCGCCGTCGCCACCGGTCGGGGCTGGCGGATGGTGAGTGCGTGCAGGGGCACGGTGACCGCGCCGTGGATGGCGGCGAGGACGAGCAGCGCGCCGCGCCAGCCGAGGTGTGCGCTCAGGAGGCCGGTCAGGGGCATGAAGATGGTGCTGGCGAATCCGGCGACGATGGTGACGGCGAGCAGGGCGGCGGCCCGTCGGTCGGGGGTGAACCAGGCGACGATGACGGCGAAGGCGGGTTCGTAGAGGACCATCGCGCCGGTGATCCCGACGCCGACCATCACGGCATACAGCTGGCCGATGGTGTGCACCTGGGACCACGCCACGAGCAGGGCGGTGGCGGTGATCGAGCCGGTGGTCATGAGGGCACGTCCGCCGTGGTGGTCTAGCCACCGGCCGACGGGGATGGCCGCGAGAGCACCGGCAAGGACACTCGCGGTGAGCGCGCCGGTAACGGCGGTGGTGGAGACGCCGAGGGTGGCGGCCATCGGGGTGAGCAGGACCGCGTAGGCGTAGTAGAGGGTGCCGTAGCCGACGGTCGAGGTGATGGCGAGGGCGGCGACGATCCGCCACCCGTGGTGCCCACCGACGGCGGGGTCGGCGGGCACCGTAATGCTGGTGGGCATCAGCTGCTGCAGCAGCTGCCGGTCTGAGCGTCGGCGGGGGCGGCGTTGAGGGTGAGCAGGGTCAGCGGCGCGGCGAGGAGTCCGCCGGAGATGCCGGTGGCCAGGCCTCGTCCGGCCGTCTCGGCGGTCGGGGCCGGCGCGCAGCAGCTGTCGCTGGTCGCGGAGTCGTCGGGGTTGCTGTTGCAAACGCTGGTTTCGGCAGGTCGAGTTGCACGTCGCGGGCGGCGGTCCAGTCTCCGGCGAGGGCGGCGACGACGGAGCGGACCTGCTCGTAGCCGGTGGCCATGAGGAACGTCGGGGCCCGTCCGTAGGACTTCATGCCGCCGGCGTAGTAGCCGACCTCCGGGTGGGTGAGCTCGTGCACGCCGTGTGGGGGCACGGTGCCGCAGGAGTGCTCGTTCGGGTCGATCAGCGGTGCCAGGGCGCGGGTGTCCACGCCGGTAGCGGCTACGCCGGCCGGGTCGCCGTCGGTCGGCGTGGACCCCACCCGGGCCATACTCGCCGGACAGCGGCGAATCCTGCTGCACGTGGTGAAGATCGACCATGACCTCTCGCTGCCGTCTCACGGTGAGCTTGAGGTCGGCGACGGGACCGGCAAGGACGCGCTCTTCGTGCTCGAACCGGTCGGCGTCGACTACATGATCAAATCGGTGAACCCGGACATCGCCCACCGACCGTGCCTCGGGGTCAAGATCGATGCGGAGGGGTACAAGTCGCTGGTGGGAGCCGACTGCCGGCCGACCGTGGCAACCCTGTTCGTGATATCCCGGGAGGGCAAGGACGACAAGGGGCGCACCTCCTACTCTGTCGTCAGCGAAGAGTACGGCGTGGTGCGGTGGAGCCCGACCAAGAGGGAGATCTACGTCGAGTTTCTCGGTGACGCCCCGCTCGACACCGCGTTCAGCCTGGTCGACCGTGGCGCGATCTGACGCGGGCGTACCCCGAATGACCCGGTCAGCGCGCAGCACCTGCCGTTGCCGAACCCCAGGCGCAACCCCACGTCTCCTGAACCTGGATCGTGACCGGCACACTCTGCGTCCGCACGCCGTCCGACGCGGTCAGCTCCAACTGGTAAATCCCGAACGGTAGCGGCGGCAGGGTCATCGCTACCAGATTGAGCACCGTGTGCCCGTCGCTGGATCCCGGGGGGATCGGCGCATGCGGGAGACTCGTGGTGGTGCCGGGGGGCAGATTGCGTGCTCCCACCTCGATGGGTGTCGACCAGGTCCCGTCAATGGTGATCCAGAAGTAGGTGAACCACGACTGGTCGGCCGGGATGCAGATGCGCTGACCGACGCTCGTCAGCGTCCAGGTGGCGGCCGGTGTGCGGGTAGGTGACGCGGCGGCTGGCTGGGTGGCTATCAGCGCCAGCGTCGCCGCGGTAACCAGCGCGAGCGCCAGCCGAGCGATGCCGAAGGTCGATCGCAACATCAAGGTCTCCTACCTTTGCGCGATGGGCCGTTCAGGACTGAACCGGTGGCGAATAAATCGGCGTGCATAAATATCAGAGCCCACTGTGCTGCTTTTGGCAAGACGCCGGATTCGCCCCGGAGCGGTCATCGCGCCTGGGCCGTGTGTCCACCGAGGGTGCGCCACCCTCGGCAACCGGAGCGGTGGTGCAGTCACACCGCTGGTGTCGATCGCACGGCTCGCGTCGCGGCGCCGGCGATCCAGCCGGCCGAAACATGCCGGGCTGGGGTTGCTCCCGAATAATGGGCAAACGTCGATGTTAGCGCCAACGCATCGGCTCCTCAAGGGTCCCGCGGCGGTCTGTGCCGGCAAGCTCGGGGCGATGCCTGCGCAGTGCTGGTGGGGAGCGGTCGGGTCCTGGGTCACGGCCCGTCACCGCCAGATGTTCCCAGCACGTTACGTCTTGACGAACGGCATGTTATCGCTCACAGTCGATGGCTAAGGACGACGACATCTATGGCTTACCGGGGAAGCCTGCTTCGTCGACCCTCGAATCGGTCGTGCGCCAGGGCAGCAGGCGTGTTGTTAGCGCTAACTTCCTCGACGCCTCGCCCGGACACGTATCGCGGTGCGCCCACCCTCGGGCAGGCCGTTCGGCTTTGGTCATTGAAGGAGGATCATGTCTGCCCTCGATAGGTCTCCATCGATCGCGCCGCCGTCGCGGCGGCGGCGTTGGTGGTTGCCCCGCATTCTCGCCGCCGGCGCGGCGGCGGTGCTGGTCGGCGGTGCTGCCGTAGCGGTGGTGTCGTCACCCGCCGCCGCGGCGACGGTCGACACGAGCGCGTGGTACGTGTTGATCAACCGCAACAGCGGCAAGGCCCTGGACGTGTACAACCTGGCCACGACTGACGGGGCCCGGATCACCCAGTGGACCCGCAACAACGGCAACCAGCAGCAGTGGCAGTTCGTCGACTCCGGGAGTGGCAACTACCGGGTGAAGTCACGGTTGTCGGGCAAGGTGCTTGACGTCTCCGGCTTCTCGACCGCCAACGGCGCCAGCATCGTGCAGTGGGCCGACAACAACAGCACCAACCAGCAGTTCCGGTTGGCCGACTCGGACAGCGGCTACGTCCGGCTGATCAACCGCAACAGCAACAAGGTGATGGAGGTGCAGGGCGCCTCGACCGCCGACGGTGGCAACATCGTGCAGTACGACGACTGGAACGGCACCAACCAGCAGTGGCAACTCGTCCGCGTCGACGGTGGGAGCAACCCCACCACGCCGCCACCGACGACGCCGCCGCCGGGCGGCACCTGTGACCTTCCCTCGTCGTACCGTTGGTCGTCGACGGGTCAGCTGGCGACTCCGAAGTCGGGGTGGGTGTCGCTGAAGGACTTCACGGTGGCCCCCTACAACGGTCAGCAGTTGGTCTACGCCACCACCCACGACAACGGCAGCAGTTGGGGTTCGATGAACTTCGGCCTGTTCACGAACTACTCGCAGATGGCCTCGGCGAGCCAGAACGGGATGAACAACGCGACTGTCGCGCCGTCGTTGTTCTACTTCGCGCCGAAGAACATCTGGGTGCTCACCTATCAGTGGGGTGGGCCGGCGTTCTCGTACCGGACCTCGACTGA